>JAPLHX010000190.1 GCA_026389415.1 Coprothermobacterota bacterium
CATCCCGGATCATAGGGAGGATCAGGACCCCCGTCACATCTGGGAGCCGGGAACAGATGGACCGATAGGCTTGCTGGGCGCCATCGTCATCGCAGATATTCAGAATCACTCCCCCGGATTCCGATTTGTGCAATATCTGGGGAGATACCACTTTCATCACCACCGGGTAGCCGATCTCCCGGCATGCCTGCAATGTCTGGGACTCGTCTTTGGCGAAGCGAAACGGTGGAGTGGGGATTCCTTGTGCCGCCAACCATTGCATGGCCTGCGGTTCCAGAATCGGAGAAGCAGGCAAGGCCATTCCTGGTCGTTTTGGTTCCGGTAGAGGCCGCTTGCGTTCTCTCTGCTCTTCGTAGGAAACCATGCGGCCCAGCACGGTGATGGCTCGTTCCCCGGTGGAAAAATGCGGGATGCCATGTTCTTGCAAGAAGGGCAGGCTGCCGGCGACAGTTTGTCCGGCCATGAAGTTCGTAACCAAAGGCTTGCCCGTCGTGTTAGCCGCCGCCACAACCCCCCGGGCAAGCGCCAGCGAATCCAGGTAGGGGGTTCCCACATCGATGGCCAGCGCCGCGTCGTACCCCGACTCTCCTTCGAGCATGGCAATCAGTGTGCGTCGATAGCCTTCCTCTGTTCCTTCCACCGTCAAGTCGATGGGGTTGCAGAACGCTCCATGCCCGGGTAAAAAACAGGCAAGCTTTTCCTTGACGGCTGCATTGGGTTCCGCCACCTGTAAGCCCACGACCTCGGCTCGATCTGCAGCCAGCACACCCGGCCCACCGGAATTGGTCACGATGGCCAATCGGCGTCCTTTGATCGGTGGAAGGGAGACGAACCCCTTGCAAAGATCAAACATCTCTTCCACATTCGCTACCCGGATGGCTCCGCTCTGCTGGAAGACAGCGTCATACACTTCATCGGATCCGGCCATGGATCCGGTATGAGACAACGTCGCACGCCGTCCGGCTTGGGAACGTCCGGCTTTGATCACCACCAAAGGCTTGGTCTTCGTCAATTCATGCACCGCTCGGCGGAAGCGATCGCCGTCGCGTACGCTTTCGATATAGAGAGCCACTACTTTGGTTTCGGGATCGAGAGTCAAATACTCCAGTAGTTCCGTTTCCGCCAGGTCTGCTCCGTTGCCGTAGCTGGCAAATTTAGAAAATCCCAGCCCCTGCTCCTGGGCCCAGGAAAGTACCGCCCCTCCCAACGCTCCGCTTTGGGTGACCAAGGCGGTGGCACCCGGGGGGGGTCGGGTTTCCAGCGTAGGGAAAAGCTTGTGATGTGTGTTGGCAATGCCGGCGCAGTTCGGCCCCACAAAACGAATGCCATGATGACGGGCAATTCGCTTGATCTCCTCTTCCCCCACAGCATTTCCGGCCTCGGAGAAGCCGGAGGTGATGATGACAGCCGCCTTGATCCCTGCCAGACCGCATTCCTCCAACACACCGGCGACGGTAGACGCGGGCGAAGCGATCACAGCCAAATCGACGGGATCGGGAATGTCGCGGATGCGGGAAAACCCCGGCGCGGAAACTGCACCCTGGGCTTTGGGGTTAACGGCATAGACGGCAAAATAGCCTCCCGCCAGAAGTTGCTCGATCAAAGCGTGGCCCAACTTGCCTTCAGCGGTGGAACCGATGACGGCTACGCCTTGCGGGTTGAACAAATGCTTCAGGCTCAAAGGTGCTTCCCCTAATCCCGGGGATATTCTGTTGCTTCCCGGCCGGCACGGAAGGCCAGGAGATTGCGTTCGATCCCTTTTTTCCAACGAGATTCAATCACCTTCTCCACTTGCTGAGCTGGAAGGATGGAACCCAAGGGCGTAGCGGCCAGCACAACACCTAGCACAAACAGGTTGTCCGATCCGGGTTGGCCTTGATCGGGCGGCAACTGCTCGGGATGGAAGGTCAGCAAAGTACCTTCAGCTTTCGTTACTTGCTCCGCGACCGCCTCCAAGGATGGATAGGATGCCTGCCCCAGCATCACGGCGGTCGGTGCCCATACGGAATCCCATAACAAGAAAACGCCTCCCGGTTTTAGAAAGCGGATGGCCTTCAGTGCCTCCGAGCGCTCCATGGCAATCACCAAATCCGCACTTCGCTCCGGAATGTTCGGTCCGATCGTTTCCCGTCCCAAACGGAGTTGCGCTTTGAAAAACCCGCCGCGTTGGGCCATGCCTTTGGTGGGGTAAAAATTCACCGGCCATCCTGATTGAAACGCAGCTTCACTGAGGATCTCTCCAATGGTTAAAACCCCTTGCCCTCCCACTCCCACCAAATAAATGTCATAGGAACGATCCATGTCTATCCCTCCTGCCGTACAATGGCTTCTCTGGCGCAAATCTGCGCACAGAGCGCACAACCGTTGCAGAGAGCCTGGTCGATCACAATGGAGTTTTCCGTCAGACTGATGGCCGGGCAGCCAGTGGTAGTAATGCATAGCTTACAAAGGTTGCAGTTTTCCGCTTGTTGCCGCACACGTCCTGCTCGGCCGGTCCGGCGGAGGGACTGGATGGCGCATTCCCGACGGGCAAGGATCACTTTCACCCCGGCTCGGGGTAAGGCATCGATCAGCGCTTCGGTGGTTGCCTTCAGGTCGTAGGGATCTACCTGAAAGAACCAATCGACACCGAGCATGGGGATGATCTGAGCCAGGTCTAGCCGATGTCCACCCGATTGGGCGCCAATTGCCGTTCCCGGGTTAACCTGCATCCCGGTCATCGCCGTCCAGCCGTTATCGAGAATGATCAGGGTCAGAGATGCTTGATGCTGCACGGCATTGATCAGACTTGGTATTCCAGCGTGGAAGAACGTGGAATCGCCAATGGTGGCAATCACCGGAGTTGCAACCCCAGACCAGACATACCCTTGTGCCAGTCCCAAACTGGCTCCCATCGACACCTCGTTCCAGACGGTATTAAACGGTGGATTCATCCCCAGGATGGTACAACCGATATCTCCCGTGACCATCACCGCATCTTTTTTCAGCTTCAGCTTGCGGATCGCTTGGTTGATCGCGATGTACGTCCCCCGGTGTGGGCATCCGGCGCAGACGGTGATCGGTCTTGGAGCGGCCATGCTATCAGCGGCCAAACCGGAAAAAAGCGAATCGGAAAGTGGGATGTTTAGAGCTTGCGCCAAACCCTTTACTACCTCCCGCGTGCCATACTCCCCTACCCGGCTGAGGTTGCCGTCGAGCTTGCCCCGGATCAGTCCAGGGAATTTAGACCGGCGAGCGGCCACGATCAAGGCGGTTTCGATGTAAGGCTCCAGCTCCTCCAGCACCAAGATCTGGTCGCAATGATCGAACAACGTTTTTACTTCCTGCTCGGGGAACGGATGGGTAGATACCAGCTTCAGCACAGAGATCCCGCTTCGATCTAGGTTGAATGGTTGCAGGGCAACCATTGCTTCCTCCAGATAGGAGGCAGTCAGACCGCAGACGATTACCCCTAATCCTCTTTTTGGCGCGACCAGAAGTTGGTTGATTCCCATTTCGCGAATCACTTCTTCCGCCTTACTCAACCGTTGGATCAAGTCACGATGCTGGGCCAAGCAGATCGCGGCTCCGGCCTTGGTATATTTGGCGATATCGCGGATCAATTGAGGCTCTCGCCGCAGGGGAGTGAATTCGGTTTGCACTTCCACCGCAGCATGGGAATGGGAAAGCGCAGTCACCATCCGGACGAAAACGGGCGTACCTGCCTTTTCTGATAACTCAAAGGCCTTTGGAATCAATCGGTAAGCCTCTTCGACGGTGGACGGCTCCAGCATTGGTAAATCCGCCATCAAAGCAAAACCGCGGGAATCCTGCTCGGCCATGCCAGCCGTGACGCCCGGGTCATCAGCTACATAGACCACCAGTCCTCCCGTACAACCAGAGTATGCGAAAGAAATCAGGGAATCATAAGCCACGTTCAATCCGGACATCTTCATCGTGGCTAGCGCCCGTTGACCGGCCCAAGCTGCGCCGGCTGCAATCTCCAGCGCGACTTTTTCATTTGTGCTCCACTCCACGTGCACCCCGGGCAACGGGTTTCGCAGCAAATAGCCGATGGCCTCGGAGGAGGGAGTACCTGGATATCCCGTAATCACGCTTGCTCCTCCCACCAAAGCCCCTAATGCAAGCGCTTCGTTCCCGCTGATGATCTGTTTGTGTAGCACTATGCTCTCCATTCCCGCTAATCCCTTGGAAGAATTTGCTTTAGCTCTCTGGGAATCATATCGGATTTATCCTGCGGTGTGAAAAGGTAATGCAAGGAATTCTAGCGCTTAGATCACGGTTTTCTCCCATCACGTTCTGCACTTCACCTTTGCAGAAGTGACGGCTACCCGGTTTGGTTCCTTCAGCCGGTCGAAGCAAAACGTGCGGATGGATGTGGCAATCCCACAAGTGACTTTTTCGCTCCGTAGATTGTACAATGCAGCGAAGAAAAACGAAGCTAGGTCTCTAGGATGCAAAGATGCAAACCGTAGCTACCCGGCCATGGTACTTTTGAGAGTAAAGCAAGAAATGCGATAGAGTGCATCCCGGCCCGAGGCTCTTCCATGATAAAGAACTGCAACGGGAAGGAGCGGCTGGCAGCGGGGTGGTGTCGAGGGGAAAGTGGTTTAAACGAATGCGCCGAGCTTTTCGCAGAGAACATGTATGTAGTTACCTCCGATGGCCACTTCACCAGGTTTGAAAAGAATACTCAGTTTGGAGTGATACCCTGAACCAATGTTGTCTATTCTAGAGCCTTGTTGCAGGTTTCACTCACAAACAAAATGGCTCATCCCAATGCGGCGTCCGCGATCCCTTCCTCGGCATAGTATGGATTATTGGAAGCTTTTCTCCAGGGGTTGGATGTGAAAGCGATCCTTATTGATTCTCCAAGCGCATGGATCGCGGATTCCCATGCATGGTGCGGATCTCGACCTTTTAAGAAATCCATATGGACCGAAGCCGGGAAACCTTGAAAAAATCCCTCGACAAAGGAAAACATGTCCTGAAAATTCATATCTTCAACAAGCTCAACTCTAGCTCCCGGACAGTCTGGGTAAATTGAGAAGAAAGTATGCCTTCTCCCTTCCACGTTCACCATGACTCTTGCAAGAGACTCGTCTAAGCCAAAAACAGCTGAGCCCGTGAGATTGATGCCAGAATCCTGGATTTTTTTGGTAAAAAAGCTCTTCAAACCTGTCCCGATTGTTATACCCACATCTTCTGCAATCGTGTGAGTGGATCTCCATCTGCCAGTCTCAACCTGACATCCGATGGATATGCAAGATCCCCAGGAAAATGTGTAGATCATGTGATCCAAGAAGTTGAGGGTGGTATCTATCTTGAGTTTTTTAAAGACTGTGGAGAGTTCAACGATGATCTTCAGTTCGTGAGTCTCTTTTTTTAATTTTAAATAGTTCTCTGTCTCTTCAATACGGGTAAACAGCTTAGTCATGATGTCTCCTTCTATATGTATTGGGTTAAAGCCAACCCGTTCCCAGGGCAGAAAGTTGTAAACTGGCTACCTTCCGGGAATCTATATATTCTGGTTATTATCGTATCACTGATCAGGACTTATCGACTACGTTATGGCACTGGTCTGAGAAAAAATGCGGAGTTGTGCGGCAGTCTCCTGTGCAGTGGCGATATCATAAATTGGGATACACTTGATCATGGCACACTTTTTGTTGATTCACGGGGCATGGCATGGTGGTTGGTGTTGGGAAGGAGTCATCCAGTGGTTAGCCAAGGCAGGGTATTCGGCCGAAGCACCCACGCTGCCTGGTCACTCGCCCGGTGATAGGCGAGCTGACATAACCTTCCAGGTGTACGTAGACTTCCTCGTGGATACCCTATCTCGCCAACGGTCTCCGGTAATATTGGTGGGGCATTCTAGCGCAGGTCTCTTGCTCCAGGCGGCGGCACCCCAGGTGGCAATAAACATCGAGCGGCTGGTTTTTCACAATGCAGTTGTTGTCGGTGTCGGCCAGCGACAATTTGACGTCGTGCCGCCCGAAGAAGAGGCTTGGATGACAGCAGCGGCAAATGCCACCTTTGATCGGACAATCCCCGTGATGGAATCTTTCCTCGGATCTCTACTAGAACCGGATGACATCCCTTCGTTTCGTGAAACCTTGCTTCCTCGTCTTGTACCGCAACCATTGGCCCTTTTTGATTCACCGGTCGATACAAACCTATTTGATAGGCTGGTCATTTCAAAAACCGTTCTTTATGCCAGGGACGAAGCATCTTTTCCTTCGGGCTCGATCTTGGCAATGGCTCAGCGGCTAGGTCAGTACGAATTGGTGGAGATTGCGGGCGGTCATGAGGTGCTATTTACTCGACCAGAGGTTGTCGCCCAGGCGTTGATCCGTATTGCAGGAACTGGATAGGATGACTAACCCAATCAATCAGTCTTATTTCCTGCCATTTGGCGCTGGGCAACTTTCGGTGGAATTGAACCATCGCCGGGTTTGTTTGCTTACGCCAGCAAAACTACCTCCACTGCAAAGCCCGTATAGCGCAATAATGGCCACACTGAACAACCCGCATGGCAGCAAACCCTTATCTCAGCTGCTTTCCGATCACAGCCGAATTGCAATCATCGTAAATGACCATACTCGCCCAACACCCACTCGGCTGCTACTTTCTCCAATTCTGGATCTGCTGTCACAAGTTGGCATCCCAGATCACAGTATTTCCATCGTTTTTGCCCTCGGTGCTCATGAACCACTAGCGCCTGACCAGATGGCCAGCATTGTTGGCCTTACTGCCTATTCCCGATTCACCTGTGAAAACAGTGGCGCTCGCGGATTCGTGCAGATGGGTCAAACACTGCGTGGTACACCAGTGGAAATTGATCGCAGCGTTGTCGAAGCGGACTTTGTTATCGCAACGGGCGAAGTGGAACTGCATTTTTTCGCAGGATATAGCGGAGGAGCCAAGGCTATAGTACCCGGTGTAAGTTCTTTTCGAGCAATCACCGCAAATCATTCCTTGTTGAAAAATCCTAATGCTACCAGCGGTGAAATTGACGAGAATCCGGTTCGCTTGGATTTGGAGGAAGCTGCCGATCTTGTTCCTCATCTGTTCTGTTTAAACGTTGTATTGGATGAGCATCAGCAGATCGTTGCCTGCGCCTCTGGGGATCATCGGTTGGCTCATCGGGTAGCAGTGTCGATCGTTGATCAAATGTATAAGAGACCTCTGACCGAAGCCGCAGCCGTCGTTATTGCCTCCGGGGGTGGTTGGCCCCGGGATATCAACCTCTACCAAGCGCAAAAGGCGTTGGAGCATGCATGCAAGGCCGTTAAGCCTGGTGGAACCATCATTTTACTCGCAGCTTGTTCCAATGGATTGGGAAATCCCGCCATGGAGCGGTGGTTTCAAGAAGTCCGGTCGCCGGAAGAGTGCATCCGTCGCCTGACTTGTAATTTTGAACTTGGCGGCTACAGCGCCGCTGGGTTTGCTCGTCTTTCGCGTCAAGCCCACATCTTTTTGTATTCTGAACTAGCGCCAAATCAAGCCAAGCTTGCTTTTATGCAATCCATTCGAAACTTACAGGACACTATAGAAAAAGCTTTGTCTGCTCATCCAAACGAATTGGTCGTGGTGATGCCTTTTGCCAGCGCCACTCTGCCGATCCTGCTTCGTTAGGGGGTTCGTTTCAAAGAAGACTATTGCATCGCCAATCCGGTTTCCAGCGGAAGCAGTATCGTCATGCTATAGACCCTTAACCCAGCGCGTCTGGGAATCGTGTCACCAACTTCTGGGCATTGTTGCGTCACAAATCAATTTGTATAGTTCCGGCCGCCGATCCGTAAGGATAGGATAATCTGCCTGCCGAAGTGCCTGCGTCAAATCCAGGGCAATTTCAGCGGTAATATAGCCCTCCACCTCTTCATCAAGCTTGGCAATCACTCGACCTTTGGGATCAACGATTCGACTGTGACCAAAATACTCTAGCTTCACGTCATGCCCAATGCGGTTGGCTCCGATCAGAAATAGGGTATTATCAAACGCTCTGGCGGAGGTCATTAAATCCCAATCGTCTTCATAGGGTTTGTCGTAAGATGTTGGAACTGCGAGTATGTCCGCTCCTTGCAAGGCATAAACTCTAGCGGGTTCGGCAAAGGCACAATCCCAGCAAATCAGGATCCCAATTTTCCCTAGAGTCGTCGAGAAGATGGGGAAACCATTGCCTGGCTGGAACCACTTCTTTTCCTCGCCGTAAAGATGAACTTTTCGATATGTACCCAGCAATTGTCCACTGTCCGCTATCATAGCGGCCGCATTGTAGAGAATCTCGTTCTGGGGATCTTTTTCTGGAAATCCAAAGATAATATGGACACGGTTTTCCCGGCAAATGCTAGACATCAGTTGAATCGTTTCTGAGTCATGCACTGTCTCGGCAAGATTTTGAAATTGTTCCGCACATTCCAGGCCGGTTGTACATAGTTCGGGCATCACAATCAGGCGAACGTCAGGATACAGCTCCAGTAATTCCGAACATAAACGGGCCATAAGTGCACGGTTATAATCTAATCCGTATAGACGCGGCTGAAATTGGAGTGCTGCTACACGAATGTTCATTATCTGCCTCCTTTTTTACCGCCCTTTGATTGAGAGAAGGTGCATTATTCTCAAATTCATAGGGCTTATAAGCGTAGAAAGAATGATAAGATATCAGCTAGGATCTCCGGCGCTTGATACATTAATCCATGACCGCATTCCCCCACTTGCGCTAACCATGCACCTTGAATCTGCTGAACCATCAATAGCGAATTAATAGGAGGAGTCACTTGGTCTTCCGTTCCTGTCACCAGCAACGTGGGACAGCGGATAGCCGACAGTCGGTGAAAACATCCTCTCCATTGGTCATTAGCCTTGGCTTGTCGCTGGATGCTGGTTGGAGAAGGCCAATCATCAATCTGCGAAAAAGCCATCAAGTAGTTTGGATGTGCCTCAATCCATTTCGAAGGGAACATCATGCGGAAAAAACGTTCGCGTCTTTCCTTGATGGTACCCCCGGTATCGTAAAGTGCATGAATTACATCCGGTGAAAATGTCGCTTCTTTCCCTCCGCAATCCGCAGCGTAAAGGATCAGTTTTCTAGTTCTCTCGGGCTGTGCCATGAACATCTCGACGGCAATATTACTACCCATTGACCACCCAAGCACATCCGTTCTTTCCACTTGGAGCGCATCCAGCAGATTTAGTGCATCTCGGGCAAATTGCTCCATGGAGAAATCTCCGGTCGGTCCGTTTGTACCACCCATGCCACGATTGTCGAAGAGGATGAGTTGACGGTGACGGGCTAAGCAACCCATCATGTGAGAATCCCAAAATGACATCGTGCCACCAAACCCGAGGATTAGGAGCAGAGGTTCTCCCTGACCCAGGATTTTGTAAGCGATTTCCAAATCTCCAGCTTTTATGCGCGCTTGGATCACCGTTTATACCTCCATTGTGGGAAACAGCCATGGAGCAGGTATTTCTAGTTCTTGGGCAAGCTTTTTCAATTCTGCGTGTACCTTGGCATGCAAAGGGATGCCGTTACGACTGCGCTGCAACCGGATTTCAGATTCCTTCTCTCCGGCCGTAAAAATCCGATCGCGACCCGTGGCTTTGGGAGATCGACGCAATCGGTCAAGCAGATCGTCTAGATCCTGCGCAAATGCTACCGGATCCCGAAAACCATCAATGCGCAACGCGCCAAAAAAATGGCCAATTCCAGCTGGGAGGGGTTTGCCTTCAGCATCTCTGGGATAAACTAAATCAGAATAAGCAGCTCCAGCAAGCAGCGCACTTATGATTTCTACAGCTACTGCCAGTCCATATCCTTTATGACCGCTGGTCTCCTCTCCCTCTCCACCTAAAGGCAGCAGGCCTCCTCCGCAATATTGCTCACGATAGATATTATGTAGAACCATACTCGGATTCACGGTAACTTGACCGAATTCATCTGTGGCCCAACCGCGAGGCATTTCTTTCCCCTGGCGATCGAAGACTTCCACCTTTCCAATGGGGACGGTACTCGTGGCCATGTCAAGGATAAAATTGCCTCGTTTCCCCCCGGGCACGGCCAGACTCAGTGGGTTGGTTCCCAACATGATTTTGCTACCAAAAGTAGGCACAACTAGCGTCAAGCTATTGGTGGCACTGAAGCCAATCATACCCTCATGGATCGCCAATGCAGAATAATATCCTGCGATGCCATAATGATTGGAGTTCCGCACGGCAACCATTCCAACAAAATATTTTTTTGCCTTGGTAATGGCTAGTTTCATGGCCTTCACGGAAACTGGGGGGCCTAAACCTCCTCCTCCATCAAGCGTAGCAGTCGTCGGAGTCTCCCAAATCTTTTGGATTTTTGGCTTTGCCACTACCCTACCGCTGGCCAGGTTATGGACGTAATAGCTCAAGCGGGCCACACCATGCGAATCGATTCCTTGAAGATCGGCTTCAACCAAAACATCGGCTGTCGTGGTCGCATCCCCCATGGAAACGCCGAGCGAACACAATATCGCAATGCAGAAATCTCGCAACTTGTCCGGACTAACATGAAGCGGATGGTTGATCATGTCCGTTTCACTGTTTTCGCAAAGCGGCTGAAAAGGCATGTCCAACCAAGCCTTCTAACTGAGCAAACCGTTCGGTCACAGGAGCTAAGATGGCCGCTCCTGCTGTCGTCATCCATTGATAGGTTACGATTTTGATAAATGCTCCCACCCACAATCCTCCTTGCATGCGCGCGGTACGCATCGTCGGCAAAATATGATTGGAGCCTGAAGTATAGTCGCCAAACGCACGCGGTGCTTCGGCCCCGAGGAATAAGGAGCCATAATTGGTGAATTCGCGCCATGTGGAACGCCAATCCTTTGTATGCAGCTCCAAATGCTCTGGAGCGATTTCGTTGGCCAATTCTGTGGCCTCGGCGAGATTGGAAACTAGGTAGACCCATCCATTGTCTCGCCACGATCGCTGGGCAATCTCCGCCGTACTTAAATTTGGCAATTGGTGTGCCATTTCCTCTTCCACGCGTTGGATTAAGGTCGGAGACGTAGAGATCAAAATTGCTTTGGCCCGAGGATCATGTTCAGCGACTGCCCACAGATCGGCGGCGACCCAAACTGGATCGGCACTCTCATCGGCAACAATTAGCATCTCACTTGGGCCGGCAAGCATGTCAATTCCTACCTTCCCATACAGCTGACGCTTGGCTTCCGTCACATACACATTGCCTGGTCCCACAATCATATCCACAGGGGGGATGCTCTTGGTCCCATAGGCCATTGCGCCGATAGCCTGCACTCCGCCCACGCAGTAGATCTCATCGACTTCTGCAACCTGCATGGCCACCATCGAGTAGGGATTGACTTTGCCAGTGTACGGATCGGGTGGCGTACAGGCAATCACCCGCTTAACCCCTGCGATTTTCGCTGGAATGGCACCCATCAATGCAGTCGAAGGGAGGGGATAACGCCCTCCTGGAATGTATAAACCTACTGCTGCCACTGGAATCAGCCGATGACCTACAGTCACTCCCGGTAAAATCTCCCCCTCTACTTCCACTAAGGCAGTTTTTTGTTTTTCAGCAAAAGCACGGATATTTCCAGCGGCGAATTCCAAATCCTGCTTCACTTGATCATCCACTTCTTTCCAGGCAGATTCTTTCTCTTCCACACTCACCATCGGTTGCGTTCTTTCGACTCGATCAAATTGCAACGTGTAGTCGTGAAGTGCTGGATCCCCTCGTTTTTGAACTTCCTGCAAGATCTTGCTGACAACATCTGATAGATCTGCCTGGATCTCGGGCAGGTTCTGGCCACTTTTAATGACCGTTCGGCTCATGGATACTCCTTTCTAGAGACTCTCTGCTTCATCGTGGAGATTTGCTCAATAAGTTAATATTATCAATATAAAAACAATCCTTCTGCATTAAACAACGTAAGGAGCAAATATGAACTTCCAGGAAATGTTCGAGCATCATATCTTTTATATTCCAACGAAAATTCTGTTTGGTCTGGGAACAGCCAGCCGCGCGGGAGAGGTAGCAGCGAGTTATGGTGCACGAAAGGCACTACTGTTCACCGATCAAGGCTTAGTACGCGCTGGCGTTGTTGACGTTGTACTGAACAGTCTGCGACAAGCCGGTCTATCCGTGGCAGTATGGGATCGAGTGCTTGGCAATCCCACAGTCGAACTCTTTCTAGAAGCAGAGGATTTCTTAAGAGGAGCAGAAGCCGATCTTTTAATCGCAATCGGTGGAGGGAGCTCCATTGATATCGCCAAAATTGCAGGGATCCTCGATAGCAACCCCCAACCATTGCTGACGTTGGAAGGATATGGAAAAGCTCAGAATCGCCGGCGACTGCCATTGATCGCCATCGAAACGGCAGCTGGTTCTGGAGCCGAAGTATCTGAATTTGCCATGATCCGTGATGTCCAACGTGGCCTCAAAGTTGGTGTGAATGGGCCCAACATGTTTCCAGATGTGGCTATTTGCGACCCATTGCTCACCCGATCCTTGCCACCGCGAGATACAGCAGAGATCGGCCTCGATGCCTTGAGCAATGCCATTGAATCCTACGTCACTCGCCGGGCATGGCCAGTCTCCGAAGCACTCTCACTGGAAGGAATGCGGTTGATTTTTGCCAATCTGCGGACGGCAGTCGTGTGCGGTGATAATCTGCCTGCCCGGGTGGGTATGATGGCGGGGAGTCTGTTGGCGGGGATGGCCATGGGTGTAGGTTTAGGGATTCCTCATGCATTGGCAGAATCCATTGGCGGTTTGTACGGTCAAAGTCATGGTTTGACTGTAGCTCTCTCCCTTCCGGTTGGCCTCAAATTCTGCCTTCCAGCTTGCTTGGAAAAAATGGCACAAGTGGCGCAGGTTGCTGGAGAGAACACTGAAGGCCTTTCTGTCCAGGCGGCAGCAGAGAAAGCAATCCAAGCGATACAATTTTTAATAGCGGATCTGGCCATTCCCACCGCGCAAGAAGCTGGTTGCCAAGAGCTGGACATCCCGGTGATCTTAGAACGGGTTTTGCAACATGACTGTATCCATGAAAGCCCGCGCATTCCAACAGAATCGGATATCCGTCAGATGCTGGAGGAACTGTTTCAGTCCTAAATAAACCCAAGGAGGTATTTGTATGCGCTTGCTAAACAAAGTTGCATTGATCACGGGGGCGGCACGTGGCATCGGCAAAGGTATTGCTCTAGCGTATGCCCGGGAAGGGGCTGAGCTCTTTCTCACAGATATCTTGCCCGACACTTTGCGCCAAGCTGCCACAGAGATTCAACAGTATGCGCAAGAAAAAGTACGAACGGCAAAGATGGATGTGTCGAATAAAGTGGAAGTGAATGAAGTTGTTCAGCGCGCCATTGACGAATTCGGCCGCATCGACATTTTGGTTAACAATGCTGGTATCATTCGCATCAACTTGCTTGTGGAAAAACCAGAAGAAGAATGGGATTTGGTGCTCAATACGAATTTGAAGGGTCCTTTTTTGGTTTCCCAAGCAGTCGTACGGGAAATGCTACGGTTGGGTATCCGAGGCAAAATTGTCACCATCGCCTCCCTTAATTCGAAAGAAGGAGAGGCTTACACTTCAGACTATACTGCCTCCAAGCATGGCTTGTGGGGTTTGATGAAGAGCCTTGCGTATGAACTCGCCCCCTATCGTATAAACGTAAACTGCATTTGCCCCGGGTATGTAGACACTGACCTTCAACGAGGTTGCGAGATGCTGGAGGCAGATGCAAAGAATAAGCCCTGGCAGGAGATTCGAGACTATTATCTGGCCAAAATTCCGTTTGGTTACATGGCCACACCAGAGGAAATTGGAAAGGTCGCCGTTTTTTTGGCCTCATCCGAAGCGGATTACATGACAGGTCAAGCGGTGAATGTTTGTGGCGGCGCCATTATGCACTAGAGCGAATCGTGTCCAGAACAAGGGAGGGATCAACTACCCACGGACCCTCCTGATCCAGAACAAGAGTCCACTGTTGCTGCTGAGGTATCTCGATTTCTCTTTCCCCGTCCAATGCAATCGTTCCTTGTGAGAGGACTAAGGGAATGGATTTTTCCAGCGGCAGCAATTGCCAGCTTTGTACCTCGGCTTTTTCAATCAGGCCAGGCGCAATCGGTGCCTCCACATGCGTTCCATGGGGACCAAATAGAATGTCTAAGCCGAAAGGATCGGTCGCGCGAACCGGATGCAAACGTGCACCAATGGAGGAAAGACCAAGACTGCATGATTCCGCGCGCGTTAGGAAGAGACGCTGAAGAGGTTTCAAGCACCAAATGGCTCGACTGGCGATGAACGATTGGGAGATGATGGCCACATCTACAAGGGCAATGTCCTTTTCTATACCATCCCTGGCAAGAACAATCCGTTTGGAGCGATGGGTCCAACGCGACTGCAGGCTGGGATTTTGAGAAAACCTGCCGCCTGCCAATCCGGCAATGGTCCCCTCGATCATGTAAGGAAATACATTATTCGTGCCGGTAGAAACAGGTAGGAGCGGCACCGAACCACAGCCCTTGGCCACTTGGCGGTTGGTACCGTCACCACCCAGCGTAATAATGCACCGAACACCAAGCTGCTTCAAGGCAAGCGCCGCTCGAAAGGAATCTTGTCCTTCAAATGACACATGCATGGAAAGAGGATGCACTTGGATCCGCAGGTAGTGTCTTTGTTGGATACTTGCCAGGGCCCTCGGTACAATCTGCTCGCGTTCCGGCAAAAACCAAACTGCTTCTATGCCTTCGGCTTCCAATCCGAGCAGGATGCGACGTACGATTCCGATCTTTTCGGTAGTACCAAACACTGTACCATAGGCCACCAGCCGCCGGATGTCCTTACCAGCAGCCGGATTAACGATGAAACCAACCTGGCCTACAGATTCATTTCTACCTATGAATCAGCTCCTTCTGGATAGACCCGGTCAGGCTTTGGCTCAATATAACCCGGTTGTCGCTTGTAAATCTCAGCAATTAAACCTAAATCCTCTTGTGTCGAGAGATAGGTGAAGGTCTCATCGACCCAAGTTCCGCTTTGAAGTACCTGCAGCCCTTGGTTTTTAGCTAATTCCATTGTGCGGTCATAATCCTTCACGGCAAAAGCTAGGTGATGCAGGCCTTCGCCATGCTCACGTAAGAATTCGGCATGGATGCTCCCGTCGTCCAAGGGCTGGATCAGTTCCAATTCAACTCCCCCCAGATCGGTAAGCGCAATGCGCATACGGTACGGTTGAAGTTGGTTATGCACGATCATTTTCTGAAGCTGATCCGGCCCCAGCTCATAAATAGCCCACGGTCCGATGCCATACTTATTGGTATACTGCTGCATTGAGGCTTCCAGGTTTGAAACCACCACTCCAACTTGCAGGATGCGCTGAAATAAAGGTTTGTCCATAGCACCTCCCAGATCTATAACAAGGAACGCATGGCTTCTGCGATTGTTAGTTCGTTTGGCAAAAACGCATCTTCCAGCACGGGACTGAACGGAATGGGCGTGTCCGGTGCGGTCACTCGCTTGATGGGGGCATCCAGGCTGTCGAATGCCTCTTCGCCAACGGTGGCTGCAATTTCAGCGCCAAATCCATTCATGCGAACCGCTTCGTGAACGATCACTAACCGCTTTGTCTTGCGAACTGAGCTAATGACCGTCTCCTGGTCCCAAGGTTTCAATGTTCGGAGATCAATCACCTCCGTCGAAATTCCTTCTTGCGCTAGCTGGTTCGCAGCAGCGAGGGCTTTATGAACCATCCAACCCCATGAGACAAGGGTGATGTCGGTGCCCTCTCTTCTGATGGCCGCTTTGCCAAAAGGAACCAAGTATTCCTCCTCGGGAACTTCCCCTTTCCAACCATACAACTGGAAATGCTCAATGAAGATAATCGGGTTTCTGTTACATAGGGAACTCATCAATAAACCTTTGGCGTCGTAGGGAGTGGAAGGGAAGGCGACTTTCAGGCCGGGGATGTGTGTGAAGAAAGCTTCCAGCGATTGAGAATGCTGAGCTGCGGCCCGGAATCCCGCTCCCTCGGGTACCCGGATCACTAGATTTAGTTCAATCTGTCCCCCAAACATGTAGTGCATCTTCGCGGCTTGATTGAGGATTTCATCCATACAAACCCCCATGAAATCCATCCACATAATCTCAATGCAGGGCCTCATGCCTGCGGCAGCCGCTCCCACAGCATGGCCGGCGATAGCCGTCTCCGTGATTGGTGTGTCTCGCACTCGTTCGGGACCGAACTCCGCAAGCAATCCTTGTGTCGCCAGAAAAGTGCCTCCAACGATCCCTACATCTTCCCCTGCTATGTAGATTCGCGGGTCGCGTCTCATTGCCTGCGCCAGCCCTTCGCTAATTGCTTTGGCATAGGTGATTGTTCGCATAATTTCGCTCTCCTTATTCCGCGTATACATCCTGGTAGAGTTCATCCGGGGCCGGATCGGGGCTTTCTTCCGCAAACAGCACGGCTTGCCTCACCTCGTCTTGCCAATTTCGATCAATAGCACGTAAGTCCTCGGTAGTAGCGATGCCACGCTCTATTAGCTGGGCCTCGAATCGAGGAATGGGGTCTTTCGCTAACCACAACTTATGTTCCTCTTGGTCACGGTAGAGCTCTGGTTCGCCCTCAAAGTGCCCCCGGTGGCGCCAAGTATTGGCCACTAGCAAGCTGGCTCCGTTGCCGGTTCTTGCGCGCTTCACGGCCTCCCCCGCTGCTTCAAATACGGCCAGGACATCGTTTCCATCAACACTAACGCCGGGAATGCCGTATCCGGTTGCCCGTTCGGCAATGTCTTGAATGGCCATTGCCACGCGCTGGCATGAGGAAATCGCATAGTAGTTATTTTCGCAAACATAAACAACTGGAAGTTCCCAAGCAGAGGCCAAGTTCAAGGATTCATGAAAGGTTCCGCGGTTTGACGCACCGTCCCCAAAAAAGCAAACAGAAATAGCTCCTTCCCCTTTCAATTTGCAGGCTAAACCGGCTCCTGTGGCAATAGGGAGGCTGGCGCCAACAATGCCGTTAGCGCCCAAGATACCAATGGAAACGTCTGCGATATGCATCGAACCCCCCTTCCCCTTGCAGTATCCAGTTCGCTTGGCAAAAAGTTCAGCCATCATCCGATTGAGATTTCCTCCTTTGGCGATCAGATGGCCGTGACCACGATGCGTGCTGGCGATGTAATCAGAGGCGGACAAATGGGCGCAGACACCAGTAGCGATCGCCTCCTCCCCGGCATAGAGATGCACGAATCCAGGTATTAGAGAAGAAGCAAACAACTCCGCCGCTTCCATTTCAAAGGTCCGAATCTTCACCATTGTGCTGTAGAGACCCAGCAGCAGATCGCGATCCAACTCCATTTAGCCAACCCCTTTCTGCATCATGAGCAACTCAGATGGCTCAGCCATTCTCACCATGTAATTATGGCTCCTCGGTCGATTCCAACAACTGACACAGTTTCTCTAAAAAGCGCGCGGCGGTGATTCCATCAATCGCACGATGATCGTAAGTAAGCGAAAGCCAAACTTGGGGAAGAATCTGGAGGCTGTTATCAGCCGCGACTTGAACGCCCTTATGCAATCGTCCCACGCCCAAAATGGCAACTTCAGGAAAATGGAGTATGGGAGTGAAAGCATCGGTTCGAGAAATCCCAACGTTACTAATAGTAAAGGTGGAGCCCTGAAGTTGTTCTCGCGTCAGCGTGCGATTTCGGGCTGCATTTGCCAGGAAGGCCATTTCTTCAGATATCTCTGTTAAATTTTTCCCATCAGCTTTGCGAATCACGGGGACAACCAAACCCGTTTCTGTGTCCATAGCAATACCGATGTTGATGTGAGGGAAGCGCTGCAAAGTCTTGCCATCAAAATGAGCGTTCAAACGCGGGAATTCCAGCAAAGTCCGGGATGCCATTTTGACCAAGACTGCCGTCAACGATACTTGTCGTTGCTCCTTCCAGCGTAATGCATTTGGGCAAGCGCTGAGGGTCATTTGCGTCACAAATACGGCGCTGTGAAAACCCTTGCTCAATTCTCGAGCAATGATCTGGCGGGTGGGTGAAAGCGTCTCATATTGTACTTCATCGCTGTCAGAAGCTCGAGCGGGCTGAGTCTGTGAACGATAGTACTCGATGTCCTTTTCGGTAATTCGTCCGCCCGGTCCGGTGCCAGTCACTTCCGCCAAATTGATTCCAAGCTCCCTGGCTAAATGCTTGGCCGCAGGTGAAGCCTTGATATCACTTATGGGAATCCCGTTGTTGCCTGCGCCCCGCTTTGGTTGATCAAGTATGCTAACAGTAGTAGAACGCGTGATGGTCGAGAGCGTTTCATCTTGGGGAAGATCGGCCGCCAGTTCTTCCGCATTCTCTGCAATTAGAGCGATGACAGTCCCCACAGGATATTCCTCATTTTTAATCGCAAAGATTCTTTTGATGAATCCATCAATGGGGGCTTCGATGTCGTTGGTGATTTTTTCTGACTCCACTTCCAAGAGCAGCTCCCCTTTTGCGATCTGTTCGCCTTCACTTTTGTACCAGTGACCAACGAAACCGGATTGCATGGTCATACCAAATTTTGGCATTCGGAGCTTATACATTCTTCCCTAGCTGCCTTTCGCCCCTTGTTCGATTAACCGGCCGTCTGTGCTCGTCTGCTTAAGAATGCGCAGTCTCTCTCGATAGAGGATGTTGGCGCGCAAACTCGTTTTCACTGAGTCGAGGATAATCGCAAATAGGATGAGACTGCCTTTGATCACATTCACCAGATAAACGTTGACGGCAAGAAGGGTTAACGAGTTATCGAAAAGGCTAAGTAGCAATGTACCGCCGAGCATACCAAAGACTGTACCTCTGCCACCGGTGAGACTCACTCCACCCAGAATTGGCCCGGCAATCGCCATCAGGTTCAATCCAGTCCCCATTCCATTGGTGATCGATCCCTGGCGGCCTGCAGCCAACAAACCCGCCAAGGCTGCTAGAAATCCAGCGATCGAGAAGGCGATCACTACGATCCGGTTCACTCGAACGCCCGCAATATAACTCGCTCGGGGGTTGCCCCCCGTTGCCACTGCAAATCGGCCAAAGCGAGTTTGCGCCATGATGAAAGCAAATACGATATAAGCGCCTATCAGAATCAGGACAGCTACAGGGATACTGCCGAAGATACGAGCGCTTCCGGCGTAGGTGAATGCAGGACTGAGGTTTACCAAGGCAAACGGCAACAGAAAATATACTAATCCGCGAAGAACAATATTGGCTGAGAGCGTTTCGAGGAAAGCATTCATGCGTAGGCGTGTAATAAGAAGCCCATTAAGGAATCCAACTAGAACACCAATCAGCAATGCGATAAGAATCTGTGCAACGGCACCAATCCCAGGAAACAACATTCGGCAAAGGAGAACCGAGATGCCCGGGGCAAATGCCAGTGTGGCCTCCAAGGATAAATCTAGATGACCAACAATCAGGACGATCCCTTCCGCGAGAACCAGAAGGCCGAGCGTAGAAACGTGATAGAAAATGTTAACGATGTTTTGGAAAGTGAAGAAATTGGGAACAATGAATGCATTTACGACAAAGAGTAGTAGGAACAGTACCCAGATTAAATTGTCAAGGAGTAATAATTGCAGCTTAGTGCGAGTATTGGTCACGGATCAACCCTTTCCCACAGTCTGGTCTATGACATTGGAGACCAAACCTTGTACAGAGCGGTAGATTTCGAGTTCATTGAACTCAGATCGCTGGAAATTACGAATTGCTTTTCCTTCAAACAGCACAATGATTCGATCGCAAACGATGAGAAGGTCGTCAATCCCCGGCGAAGTGATGACCACGCCGGCATTTAAGGCCAGCTTCTCTTTGATGGATTTTAGGATGCTTTCCTTGGCTGCGATGTCTATCCCCTTGGTTGGTTCATCGAGCAGGAAAACTTTTGCTTGAGTGGAGGCTACCCTACCACAGAGGACCTTTTGTCGGTTGCCACCACTGAGATTTTGCACTTCCTCTTCGGTGGAGCTGGTTAGGATCCCGAAGTCTCGTATTAGATTTTGCACCAGAGTTCGCTCTCGAGTATTTTGCATTAGGAAGTGCCGGGCAATGCTTACAAGAAAAGACAGTGAGAGATTCTTGCGCACGCTTAGGACATTGATTACGCCTTCATCATCCCGATCTTCTGTTAAGTAGACAATCCCTTCGTCCAAAGCGTCCCAGCTCTTTGAAAAACGCTTTTTTTCTTTTCCCTCGATTTGAATGAACCCTTTCTGTGTAACATCAATACCCGCAATAGCCTTGAGGATTTCGGTTCGACCGCTTCCAACCAGCCCGGCCAAACCTAGGATTTCCCCTCGGTGCACCTCAAAATGAATATCCTCAAACGATCCTTCCCGGGTGAACTCTTCCACGTTTAAAACGGGGATCTGGTCAAAAAAAGGGCTTTGAGCCGCTTCTTGAGTGGTTTGTGCTGGTGTGCAGTAGGATTCCCCGACTATCATTGAGCAAAGTTGATCCTTGTCGGCAGAGGACCGCTCAACAGTTTCTACTACTTTAGCATCACGAATTACTGTAACCTGGTCACAAATTTCTAGGATCTCATCCATTCGGTGGGAAATGAAGATGATAGATTTGCCCAGCGACTTCTGCTCCCTTACGAGTTGATAGAAGTAATCCTGTTCCCGCTGAGAAAAAGAGGTTGTGACCTCGTCCAGAATGACGATATCGGTATTTTCCAGGAAAAATGCTTTCAGTGCAAGGAAGATTTGCTGCTCACTTAGGGTAAGATCCCGCATCTTACGGCCTATATCAATGTGAAAACCCGCTTGATTGAAAATTCGCTGCGTATGATCTTGCATTTGCTTCCATTTGAGAAAACCTAGGCGATTTTGTTCAAAAGCCGGGAGAAACAAATTTTGAACGAGGCTGAAATCGGGAATCGTCTCTGGTTTTTGTGTGCAGATCGCAATGCCTGCTTGTTTCGCACGCAAGGGCGTCAGGTGGCTATATTCTTTGCCTTTGATGATAATCTGACCGGTTGACGGAGGGATGATACCGGAGAGAATCGTGACCAACGTGCTTTTACCGGCTCCGTTTTTACCAATAATCCCGTGGACCTTCCCACGTTGAAATTGAATATTGGCATTTTCCAATGCCACAGTACCTGGATAAATCTTGGTCAGAGAGCGAACCTCTAAGATAGTTTCAGCGTCAGGCATAGTTTCCTTCTATTTATCAGGATGAAAAAAGAAGTGCTTGTTGGCAAATTCCTTCACCAACAAGCACTATTGACAATCTTTAGGACATCACCGTGCCGCCGCACACGTTAATCCCCTGCCCCGTTATGTAGCCTGAATCTTCAGAAGCGAGAAACAGGGCAAGCCTGGCAACATCTTCCGGTTGAGCAAACCGACGGAAAGGTACCATGGACTCATATCCCTCCCGGATGACCGTAGGGTCCTTACCTTCTTTGGCTGCCAGCTCCAGCTCAAGATCTCGCTCCATATCCGTATCGACAAAACCGGGACAAATCGCATTGACGTTGATCCCATAGGGAGCCATTTCGTATGCTAGGCAACGAGTAAATCCGAGGACTCCATGTTTCGAGGCTGTGTAAGCTGATGTGGCAGCTTCACCAATTCTGGCCATGATTGAGGCTAAATTAATGATTCGCCCCTTTGTCTGCAAGCGGATCATCTCTCGAATAACAGCCTTGGCGCAAAGAAAAACTCCTTTGAGGTTGACATCCAGAATGTAGTCCCATTCCTCTTCGGACAGTTCGATAACCCGGTTTCCCTTGCACACACCAGCGTTATTCACCAGGATATCGATGGTGCCCATTTCTTTGACGGCTCTCTGCACTGCGGCTTCTACATCTGCCCAATGGCGAACGTCCACGCTTTGCATGAATATACTGCCGGTAGCACCGACTTGCTGGATTTCTTTGGTAGTCTTCGCCAAAAGCTCTTCATTGACATCCACTAGAAAAAGGTGAGCTCCTGCTTGAGCAAATCGGTTGGCAATGGCTTTTCCGATACCTCGAGCAGCGCCCGTGATGAACGCCGTTTTATTAAAAAGTTGAAGAGAGTCAATCGAGCTCATTGCTGG
The DNA here is from genome assembly GCA_026389415.1 of Coprothermobacterota bacterium. GTDB lineage: Bacteria > Caldisericota > JANLFM01 > JANLFM01 > JANLFM01 > JAPLHX01. The sequence continues at coordinate 22,097 of JAPLHX010000190.1, forward strand.
AGCACGTTATGGGGAGACGGCAACGACATTTTCATACAAACGAGGGTCGGTGGGGGAAACCTCTTGAGGGCAAAATGCTGACAACAGCTTGATGTCCAACCCCTCGGCGCCCGCGGTGTTATTGACGACTTCTGCCGGTGACCAGATCGCTCCTTCTTCAACAATCGTGTCTCCCTCTTTGGGCGTGGGTTGATTAGTGAGGATCTTGTAAAGCAACTCCACAGCCATTTCTCCCTCGGCAAGGCAGGGTTGTTCTGTCATGCAGAAGAATTCATCGTTCTGCAGTAGCACCAGACCTTCGGGGCCGATGCAAATTCCGGCGGTTACGAATTTCTTGGGGTCCAAACCGGCTTGTTTAATCGCGCTCACAGCACCAGTTCCCATTACGTCCGGTGTCTGCACAAAGATACCTACAACCTGGTCACCAAAGCGGGTGAGGTAGTCAGCAACACCGCGGAATGTATCATCGTTGTTCCAGTTGCCGTTGCATTGTACGACATTCAGTTTGTCTTTGTACTGATCGATGATGGAGTGAAAGGCCTTGGTTTCGATTCCGGCCCAAGACTCTGGAATCAGATCACCCAGTACTTCGATGACAACACCGGTCGGCATTTCCCCACCGTTCCTTTTCTTGATCTCATTTAAGAACAAGTTGGTCAAACGGATGGTTGTATCAGCGATATCGAGGTTAATGTGGTACGCCACCTTGCCACCAGTGGGGGAGTTGTCGGTGGCAACTACCGGTATGCCGGCATCATTCAGTTTCTTAATGCCGGGAATGATCGCGACAGGATCCCATGAGCTACCGTTGATATATCCATCGATACCCATCGTTATCAGGTTGTCAATATTTGTCAGCTCGCGTTGGGAATCATTGTCAGCCGAGAGAACTGTCAGTTTAATACCGAGTTCCTTGGCCTTTTTTTCTGCTCCAATCTGAATGGCTTTTACAAACGGAGCAGTTAAATCGCGTACATTTAGACCAAAGTGGTATTCCTTCGGTGGTGGCGTAGTTGACGTAGGGGTTGTCTGGGTTGCGGTGGGGGAGGAAGTCTGAGGAGCCGAGCAACTGAAAATGAGAAGAGTACAAACGAGGAAAACTGTGCCAATGCTAAAACTCCGAGCTAGCTTACAAATCATTTACGAACCTCCTTTGATTGATTGGATAGTATTATGGAAACAACCTCAAGACCTTGTCAATAATGTCAATCTGTTTATACTTTAAGCTAAATTTTCGGGTGGCTTTCCTTGGCTGCTGGTTTGAGTGTTTTCTGCACCGCACGCACAATCGACGTATACCCGGTACAACGGCAAAGATTGCCGCGCAGATACTGACGAATCTCCTCTTCACTGGGGTTGGGATTTTCGTCCAGCAAGGCTTTGGCTGAAACCAACATCCCCGGCGTACAGAAGCCGCACTGTACCGCGCCCTCTTCCAGGAAAGCTTGCTGCAAAGGGTGAAGGTTCCGATAATCTCCCAGACCCTCTACCGTAGTGATTTCCGACCTATCTGCCAAAACGGCTAAAGTCAGGCAGCTCAGTACGGCTTTCCCATTCATGATGATCGTACAGGCGCCACACTCGCCAATGCCACAGCCATATTTGGCTCCTGTCAGATCCAGGCGTTCACGCAGCACGTTCAGCAGCAAGTCGTTGTCCTCTACTTCAAGTTGGTGTGGTTGTCCATTGACCGTCAGACGAATTGTTCGGCTCATAGAACACCTCCTGCCCGAATCCAGGCTGCCTGCAAGACCTCCTCCAGTATCACCTGACATACCTGGCGACGGTATTTGGCTGTGGAGCGAATGTCATCAATGGGAACAATGGCCTTCGCTCCCGCCTCTGCAGCCTGTCGAAGCAAGTTAGAGTCAACGACTGCCCCTTCCAGTAATTGCTCTACCTGCAAGATGCGAACCGGAGTGGGCGCAACCGAACCAACGGCCGCTCGGCAGAGGATGCAAACGGTTCCTCGGCGTTGGAGGTAAGTCGCCGCATTGACCTTGGCAATGTCACAGGAGACCCGGCCCAACTTCAAGAAAGCAGAACCGGAATCAGGAAGGGGCGCTGGGAGACAGATTTCGGTTAACAATTCACCGGGCGCAAGACAAGAAGATCCCGGTCCCAGAAAGAATTGTGTCAAGCGTACCAGGCGTTCCTGACCCGATTTCTGCAGGCGCAATTGGGCATCGAAGGCCAGCAGGGGTGGGGCCGTGTCAGCCGCAGGAGAGGCATTGCATAGATTCCCCCCGAGGGTAGCCATATTGCGAATGGCCGGCGCCGCCATGGACCGAAGGGCTTCATATAAGGCAGAGTATTCTCGCTGGATGGCAGGGTAGTGCTCTGCTTCAGATAGGGTTACGGTGGCACCCAAGCGGAGTCCTTGCTCATTGGTTTGGATCTGCTGTAGTTCCGGCACTCGCTGAAGCCCGATCAGGATTTCTGGTTGAACCATTTGCCGCTTGATTTTTATCAACAAGTCGGTGCCCCCTGCTAGGATGGCGACTTGATCCCCAGACTGAGAGCAGAGGTTTAGGGCGTCAGTCAAATTGGAGGGCTCTAGGCAGCGGAACCGAAACGGGAGGATTTTGCTGTCCACCGGCATTACTGATCACCCTTCCGTTCGCACAGCGCTTGGAGAAACCGTTCCGGTGTAATCGGCAGACGAGTGAAACGAATTCCTGAGGCATTGAAGATGGCATTGGCAATGGCCGACGCCACAGAGTTCCCCGCCGCCTCACCCAATCCTTTAGCGCCGAATGGGCCGGAAGGTTCATACGTGTTTGCGAAATACGTTTGGAAATCCTTGATGTAGGGCATCTCGTTCGTGGAAAAGATCTTATTGTCCGTGATGAAACCCTGACATAGCAGTGCACCAGAGTCTGGATCATTCTCGGTCTCTTCGCTTAGAGCATAGCCACCGTACCGCATCAGCGACCCTTCCAGCTGCCCGGCTGCCAAATCCGGATTGATGAGGGTGCCACAATCCGCCAGTGAAACGGCGCGAGCAATGCGAATGATTCCCGTCAGCGTGTCCAGCTCCACTTCCACGAAATTGGTGACGAAAGACGGTGGGCAATTCTTTTGACGGTAACTACCACTACCCATCGCTGTGCCCCAACCGTTGACCATTGCCATGCGTGCCACTTCTGCCAGGGACATTCGCTTCACATTGGAACCGATGGACTGGACCGCGGTCTCTGCCAATTTTGAATCGAAGACCATCTCCAATTGTTGCGGAAATTCACCCAATAGGCGCCCGGCAAAATCCAAGATCATTGTCTTGGCTTGCTGGGCAGCTTGCAGCACGGCAGCTCCACCAACATACGTCCCGCGGCTGGCGTGCGTACAGACGTCATAACAAGTGGTGGTTGTATCCACGGCGGACAATCCCACCTTGTCCAGCGGTACTTGAAAAACCTCAGCCGCGATCTTTGCATGAGCGTCATTGGTGCCCCCACCAAGGTCCTGCAGCGGAGTTATCACATCAAGCGATCCATCCTCATTGACCTTGACTGTGGCAGAAGAGAGATCGACCACTTCTGCCGGCAGGGGCGAGCCGGCGCCGGACGTGTGAAAGCCGCGGGCCAAGCCGATGCCACGGCGGTATCGGCCGCTTTTTACTTCTGGCATTTGGCGACGATCCCAACCGATCCATTCCGCTCCGACGCGCAAGGTTTCTTCTACGCCGCAGCTCTTGATGATCGATCGTACCGTAGGCCCCTGTCCCCAGAACTCATCTCCCGCTCCGACGTAATTCAACAAACGAAACTCAATCGGGTCAAACCCGCATTGGTGTGCAATCTCATCGATGAGGGACTCCACGGCAAAGTTCATTTGGGGGTTGCCATAGCCCTGCATGGCACATGTAGGCACTTTGTTGGTGTAAATCGCTTTGCCTTCGTACTGAATGTTTTTCCACTTATAGAGGGAAACCATCCAACCACAAATGCTGCCCAGGTACGGATAGGCTTGGATTTGGTGAGCACCGATATCCACCAGCACATCGGCAATCACCCCCTGAATGGTCATGTCCCCATTCACGCCAATTTTCAGATGAATCTGACTGGGGTATTTGGTGTGAGAGTAGAAATCTTCCTCACGGGAAGAGACCAGTTTCACTGGCCGCATAGCTTTGAGGGCAAGAGCGGCGCAGATTGGAATCACGGTGTTCATTTGGATTGAGGAGCCAAAGGATCCGCCCAAGGGGGTTTTTTTAACTTTGACCTTGCTCATGGGGAGGGAAAAAATCCGGGCTAGCAAATGGCGCACATTATGGATGGACTGGGTCGTACACCAGACCGTGACTCCTCCATCAGGGTCCGGTCGAACCACTGCGGACTTGGTTTCCATTTGATGGTGATAGACCCGAGGTAAGGAGTAGTTCCGTTCGAAGACAAAGTCACTCTGTGCCAAAGCTTGGAAGGCGTCACCCACGGTGATCTGGCGTTGACAGGCGATGTTGTTTGAAACAGCGACGACTTCATCACCAAAGAAAACTTCTTGATAGAGGGAAGGGCTGGTTGCACTCTGTGCGGCCACCGGGTCAAGAACGGCCGGTAGAAGCTGATAGTTCACCTTCAGCGCAGACAAGGCTCGAAAAGCCAACTCCTCGCTGGGAGCAGCCACTGCGGCAATCGGCTCCCCCACGTGGCGAGCCACCCGCGGCAGCACACGCCGATCCCGGTAGGTGCGGGCCGGTACGCTGACGGTACGTTCGTTGTAAAACAAATCCGGCACATCGTCCGGGACAAGGACCACCGCGCCCATGGCTTCTGCCTCGCTCGTGTCAATGGCAAGGATCTTTGCGTGCGGGTGGGGACTGCGAAGACAGAGAGCGCTCCACATCCCCGGGAGCGTGATATCCTGGGTAAACCGCTCGGCGCCGGTCACTTTTCCAATCCCGTCCTTGCGGGGAGTGACTGTTCCGATCGTGGTGAAGCTCATCGTTTTCCTTCCGGTTTTTGTGCAATCGCCATCCGAATCTTCTCTGGTGTCACCGGCAGGTCTGCAATGCGGACGCCTACGGCATCCTCGATCGCGTTCACCAGAGCGGGGGCAATTCCAACCATCGGTGGCTCTCCAATTCCCTTTGCTCCATAGGGTCCCACCCCCGATCCGCTCTCCAGCAGAATCACTGTAATATCCGGCACATCTACCGCTGTCGGTATCAGGTATTCGGCAAAGGAAGGAGTCTGGATCACACCATTATGGATTGCCATGTCCTCAAAAAGGGCATAGCCTACTCCTTGAATGCAGCCACCCTCGATCTGGCCTTCCACGATTGCAGGATTGAGTGCTTTTCCCACATCGAAGGCAGCGACGATCTTGTTGATCTGGACTTGACCTGTTTGCTCGTCTACTTCCACTTCTGCAGCGTAGGCACCGAAAGTGAAATCCGGATGCGTTTGACCCTGCAAAACCTCTGAAGCAGGAATATCGGTGAAGGGTGCATTGAACTGGGCTTCGACAAACAACTCTTCCCCTTCGCCGGACAGACGATTGATCACTTCGACCAGGGAAACACCCTCTTTTCGGCTAGATTCGACCTCAATCCGGTTTAGAGTGATGATGAGGTTCTCAATTGGGACGTTTAACAGTTGACCGGCCTTAATCAAAAGTCGCTTTTTCAGCTCGTTAGCAGCCTTCAGCGTGGCATTGCCCGACATCATCAATTGGCGAGTGGCCGTGGTGGTTCCGGCGAGCGGAGTTAATTGTGAGTCGGTAATGTGCAACTTGATGCGTTCCAGGGGAACTCCCAGTTCTTGGGCGACGATTTGGCACAGAATATGTCCCTGTCCGCCCCCCACGTCCGGTACGCCACAGCGGATGATGGCCGAACCGTCCAGCTCAAGCTTGATATAGGAGCGAGAGGTGTCGTGTAAAAAAGTCAAACGGCCATAACTACCCATTCCGATCGCTACACCTCGACCCAACTTTCTGCCGCCCTCTGCCGATCCCAGGGGTCCTAAGCCCGACCAAGCCTTTTGGGCAAGCTCCGTCAAGGGGATGGGTCTCTCGTAAATCCAGCCGGTGGCGAACGCCTCTCCTGTCTGCAAATAGTTACGCTCGCGGAATTCTAACGGGTCCAGACCCAAGATATGCGCCAACTTCTGTATTTGAGACTCATAAGCAAAGTTGGCTTGTGGTGCACCGAAACCGCGAAACGCTGACGTAATTGCGGTATTGGTCATCACCGCATAGGAGTCAACCTTCACGTTTGGTATCTGATAAGGCCCCGCAGCGTTTACAGTGGCATAGAGCAAAACCCAAGGTGACAAGGCTGAATAAGCACCACAATCCGAAATCAAGCGAGCTTGCAGGGCTACCAGTTTCCCATCTTTGGTAGCACCCGTCTTGTATTCCATCTGAAATGGATGACGTTTGCAGTGGTAGAGCAAAGATTCTGCCCGGGTGTATGTCAATTTCACAGGCTTGCGTGTCTTCCATGCCAGCAGCGCCAGATAAGATTCCACTGTAATGTCTTCTTTCCGACCGAAACCGCCCCCGATCCAGGTGCCAAGATATCGAACCTTGCTGTGGGGGAGATTCAGAATCTCCGCTACTTCGCGGAAGTGCTCAATCACTTGGCTGGATACGCGGATGTTGATGGTTCCATCATCGTCACTCCAAGCCAATCCTGATTCAGGTTCAAGGTAAGCATGATCTTGATAGGGTACCCTGTAGGTCCCCTCCACTATCACGTCCGCTTGGGCAAAACCCTGATCCACATCGCCTTGGCGGATTTTAAAGTGAGATGCGATATTGTTTGGTTTTTCTCCCACCTGACGGGAACCTGGCTCCATGGCTCCAACGGAATCAAATACACCTGGAAGTGGTTGCAGATCGACTTCAATTAACTGGCAGGCTTGCTCGGCAAGGTCGGGCGATTCCGCTGCCACCAGTGCGATGGGCTCGCCATAGTATCGCACTTCCTTTTCGGCCAAAACTCGATAGAGCCCCTCGAACTGGCCGCCTACATCGGTGCTTTGGCCGAAACGCGCTCGAAGATTGTTATTGGGCACATCCTTGGCGGTGATTACTGCATGAACCCCAGGTAACTGCTCCGCTCGCTCGGTCCGCACACCAAGGAGAATCGCAGCCTGTACTTTGGCCCGAAATACTTTGCCATAGAGCATGCCGGGCAGCGTGAAATCATCGGCATATTGCAGCAAACCACTGGCTTTGGGCCCGGCATCGTATTTGGGCACGCTCTGGCCAATTACACGATCCTTCATGCTAGCCACCTCCCAGCAGCAAATACCCAGCCTTGGCCTTCTCCTGATCCGTCGCAGTCGGATTGGGAGAATCAAGTGAATCCGCTGCTTCCGAGACAAAAGCTGTCTTCCCGGCTACCGCTGCGATCGCATCAATAATCTTTTGATAGCCGGTACAGCGGCAGAGATTCCCAGCAATGCCTTGGCGGATCTCCGATCGAGTCGGTGTTGGCTTGATCCTCAGCAGGTTATAGGCAGCCATCAACATGCCTGGTGTGCAAAACCCGCATTGGATGGCTCCATGTTGTATGAAACTGTCTTGTAGGTTTGCCATGAGGGCATCCCGTCCTAAGCCGCGGATCGTGTACACACGTTTTCCGTTCGCTTGCGCTGCTAAAACCAAACATGATTTGACCATCCGGCCATCGAACAAGACGGCACATGTTCCACAATCTCCCCGCCCACAACCGCATTTGACTTCAGTAGCAAGCGCTCTGTGCCGCAAGAAGTCCAACAAAGACTCGCTTGCTCCAGCTACGGCTTGAAAGGGTTGATCGTTTAAGAAAATGGTAATCATCGATTCCGTTAACTGATCCATTGCTCCTCCCTACGCTAGAGCTTTGCGCATGGCTTGTTTGAATAAAGCGTCGGCGAGCATAACGCGATACTCCCTTGAGCCACGCAAGTCGCTGATGGGGTGAAGTTCCGACTGGGCAATAGCGGCCGCCTTCGCAAACACTGATTCATCCGGCACTTGGCCGCATAAGAACGCTTCAGTTTGGGTCGCACGCAGCGGCACAGGGGCTAGGGCACCAAACCCAACCCGTGCTGCTTGGAAAGTGTCGGTTCCTTTCAGAAGCACACCACAATTGGCCACAGAGATTACCATTGCTTGGCGTAAACCGAACTTGATATAGGCACCTTGGTAAGAACTCGTGCTGTGAAAAAACAGGGAGGTGACCAACTCTTCCGGTGCCAGAACGGTCTCTCCCGGGCCGCGGAAAAATTGGGTAAGCGGAATTTCCCGACGCCCTTTTGCTAAACTCTCTGCAATCAGGGTCGTTTCCAATAAAAGCAATGGAACGGCGGTATCGGCTGCAGGTGAAGCATAAGCTAGATTGCCTCCAATGGTGGCTCGATTTCGCACCAATGGGTCCCCGAAGACCTGGCAGGCCTGCCAGAGCACATTGGCCTGTTCTCGAATCGTGCGACTGGCCGCCAGGTCACTGATTAAAGTCAGACTCCCCAGGAAAACCATATCGCCTTCCATTCGGATACCGCTCAGTTCATCTAAGCCGGTCACATCAACCAATACGCAGTCCTTCACTTTCCCCGCTTGTATGTCCGGTAGGACGTTGGTTCCACCCGCAATCACTTTGGCACGACCAGCGTAATCGTGGATCACTTTCAATGCCTCAACAAGGTTTCTTGGGCGGTAGTAGCTTATTGCATTCAATCGAATATCCCTCCTTTCCAATGGTGCGATTATATGTCAACAAATTTGAAATATAAATAAAGCACTGCTTGAACATTGTCTCGGATCTTCTTACACTAACATCATGAAGAAGAATGGTATCGCACAAAGCTTGCATCGCATTCGAGCTGGGGCGGGCCTGTCTTTACAGGAACTTGCTGGAAAGACGGGGTTATCATTGCCATATCTGTCACGCGTAGAAAATGATAAAGCCAACATCAGTGTTGTCAACTTGCGCTTGATTGCGAATGCTTTGGGAGTCCCGTTGGCGACGTTTTTTATGGACGAAGCCCAATCAACAATCAAATTATCCAGCAAATCGCAACATCGAAAGCTAGTTCTAAACGTTTGCAATGGAAGGAAAGTGACGGAAGAATGGCTTCTTACGGATCCGGAAGCCAAACTCGAACCAGCCATCATCACAATGCCGTCTGGAACATACAGCAATCCTCTCTCCCACGAGGGATTTGAATTCATTTGGTTGATATCAGGGGAGATCTCGTATGCCGTAGGCTCGGAAACCTATCAGCTGGTCCGAGATGATGTATTGTATTATCCAGCCCTGTTGTCTCATCATTTCGCAAACGACGGCAAGAAGAAGGCTGTGTTCTTGGTTGTAGCCACACCTTGGTCGTATTAATTCTTTAGATTGCGTGTCTGTTGTTTAATCCTAGGTTGTAACCCTGAGAAAAAACTCGATCGCTTTTCGATCCACTTTCAGCCTTTCCAGCGTTGACAGTGTGGGTACTCCATCGGAGTCCCATCCGCGAAGCTGATAGTATTCATCCAACGCTTCCAGGTACGCATCCTCCGGGATAAATACACCGGCTGGTGGTCCTTCTTTCAACGCATCCCGATGAATTCGCTGGGGCATTAAATCATCCTTGCGGCGGAACCCCTCAGCCAGATTAAAGATACGGGCCATATTCCAGATGCGGTCGCCAAGGTTTTCTAGGTCGGCTACGGAATCGTTGCGACCCGTAACCAGGTTTAGCACTTCAGCCTGGATCTCTGGGCTTGCGGCCCAAAAATCGCAAAAGATCATCGCGTATTTATAGGTCGATGCGTCCTGCAGTTCCTTCATCAGTTTCGCTTTCCCTTCGAAGGTGAGCGGGGGGTAAAGGGTGTCGAAAGCTTCCTTCCCGACCGGCCAGCCCCGGTTGTGATCCGCACCGCGATCGGCGGTCCCATAAGCTAAAGACATCGTCCAGGAGCCGCGAGGATCGTACCCGGGGAATTCCTGACCTTTTACGTGCATGGCAAATTCCTGGCCGCCATATTTTTGGGATAGATATTTGACCCCGCGGGACAGCTCAGCGCCGATATCCCTGAGTTCCGCCACCAAAGTTGGCACTTTAAGATATTTCTCAACTTCACCAAAGCGAATGCCGAAGTCATGAATCCCCCGCTCGGTCATTTCCATGGCGAACGCCAGGGTCCCCCCCAAAGACATCGTATCAATCCCCAGGCCGTCGCAGAGCTCATTGAATTCTGTGATTGCTCGTAGTTCAAATATGCCACAGTTCGAGCCGCATAAAGCAATCGTTTCGTACTCTGGCGCTTCCCGCACAGCACCATCCTCAAACTGCATCACTCCCCGACAGCCTAGGCGACACCCCAAGCAAGCCCGGCGCCCAACGCGGAGTTTTTTGATTGCCTCCGTATCCACCTGGGCGTAAGAGGCCGCAGTACCCTGTTGAAAATTACACACCGGAAGAAGCCCCGCGTCTTGCGCCAAACCCACCAAAATCGGAGTGCCATCGGTGCGTACCCATTCATTGTCGGGGGAATCAGCGCTTTCATGGTGGATTTCACGGATTCGCTGGTAGAAAAGAGCCTCATCGGCAAGGGGTGTCTTCTTCGTCCCCTCCAGGTAGATTGCTTTGAGCTTCTTGGATCCAAATACGGCTCCGATCCCACCTCGACCGGCTTGACGAGTGGATTCGGAAGTTACGCAAGCCATTGGTATCAGGTTTTCGCCGGCCTTTCCGATGGCCAGCACAACCCCTTTCTTACCGTGCCTATGCTTGAGAGTTCTTTCTACATCGCGCGCATCCTGGCCCCAAAGATCTTTGGCCTCACGGATCTGCACATCGTCTTCATGGACATAGAGATAAACAGGGGCCGTAGCAGCTCCTTCTACAATGATGCCATCGTAACCGGCCCGCTTTAGAGCATAGGAGCAAGCCCCACCGATGTAGGAATCGGAAAGCGTCCCGGTCAAGGGGGATTTGGCGATCAAGACTAGCTTGGCCGTAGTAGAGACCGTCGTGCCTTGGAGGGGACCGGTCATTAGGATCAGCTTGTTTTGGGCAGAGAGAGGGTCGGTTTTTGGTGGGACTTCATCCAGCAGATAGCGCAACCCCAGGCCCTTGCCTCCGACGTATAGATCGAGCCACTCTTCGTTGGGCCGTTCATGGCTGATCTTTCCAGTCGTTAAGTTCACTCGCAGTAGATTGTTGTGGTAACCAAACATTGGCTTGCCTCCAGCGATTAATAAAGTAGATTCTCTCATGGGCTATGCTGTCATCCCAAGGCTCACCTCGGCCATCAGCAGTGCCGGCGAATCCAGCTACAATGATCTCCGTATGGCACCAATCCGACCGCGGTTTGCCAGGACATGCTGCCGCAGGCTGTTAACTTGAACCGTTGGCAGCCTGACTGCCATTTAGATGCCGGGTTTTGCCTCACTAATACGGTCCGGGGAATTCCAGCCTCACCTCTCCCAGCACCCGGTCTAGGGTGTTGATGACTCGGTCCATTTCGTCATAGCGGATCACGGATGGTGGCTCGATCCGGAACACACGGGCATTGTTCAGTGTGCCGCCCACCAATATCCTATTTTTAAAGAGCGCCTTGGACACGGCATATCCGATCACGTCGGAAGGATACTCCAGACCGATCAGTAACCCTTTGCCGCGCACATCACGCAGGATCGGTCGTCTGGCCTGGATGGCACGCAATCCTTTTAGCAAATACTCCCCTTTCTCCTTGCATTGACGGGGCACATCGTTCTCTACGATGAAACGAATGGCAGCGATGGCGGCGGCACAACAGGCCGGATTGCCACCGAATGTCGGTGAGCCCAGAATCCAAGGATTCTCCTCCATTTTTTCCCACAATTGAGGCCTTGCCACGATGCCGGTAATGGGCATCACTCCGCCACCAAAGGCTTTTCCGAAAGACATGATATCGGGAACCACATTCCAGTGGTCCACGCCCCAAAAGGTTCCCGTTCGTCCCATGCCGGTTTGGATTTCGTCTACGCAGAGGTAAACCTGATACTTGTCGCAGATCTCGCGCAGACGAGGAAAGTAGTCATCCGGTGGAATGATCACTCCCCCTTCACCCTGGATCGGTTCGACGATTACACCCGCTACCGTTTCACCCACAGTAATCAGGTTCTTGATCGCCTTTTCCACCGCGGAGGCATCCCCGAATTCAACATGCTGGAATCCCTGGATCAAAGGCAAGTATGGTGTGCGATAGCCGGCTTTACCGGTAGCGGAAACAGCGCCCATCGATTTGCCGTGGAAACCAAGCACGGTGGAAATGAAGAAAGTTTTGCCGGAGGCTAGACGGGCCAGTTTCAACATCATCTCATTGGCTTCTGCGCCACCGTTGGTAAAGAAGGAAAACTGAAGATCCCCCGGTGTAATCATGGCCACTAGTTTTGCCAGGAAACCACGCAAGGGATCCACCAACTCCTGGCTATGCAGCGCATAGCGGTCGAGTTGGCACTTGACAGCTTTAACGATCTCCGGATTGCGGTGACCGCACGTGTAGATCCCGTAGCCACCCAAGCAATCCAAGAACTCCACACCGTGTGTATCAGCGAAAACCGAATCATGGTCTGACCATTCCACGAACGTTGCATCCGTGGAGACGGATTTGCGGTATTCCAGCCACCCCGGATTGACGAATTGGTTGAAATTGGGAATGGACTCTTGCACCACTTGGTCCTTTTCTTCCTCGGTGAGTTCCGGTTTTATGATCCAGTCGTAATATCGATCCGCTTCCTTTAAGATTTCTTCGCGGGTTGCCCGCATCGTATCCCTCCTTGAGAGTTTGAAATACCTTTTCCTCCACCGATAGAAATAGCGAAGATCCGCTCAACGCTCCGGCCTAACACCCCCCTTGGATTTGATGGAATCGGACCATCTTGATCATTACAGCCAATCGGTCACTTCGTTGTACCAGGGACGTTTGGTCCCGATTTCTGCCCGCTTTCGCCATTTATAGGTTTTCGGTTCTTGGGCAATCACTTGCAGAACCTGATCGGCCTTCGCGACGATGGTGGCTTTCTGTTCCTGGGCCAGCACCGGCACATTGACCAGAGCTTGCTTTACTTTATTTAGATTTCCAACTGAGGTGGTATAGAATCCCCAATCATCGGCAAAAAGATGTGCCAAGTATTTGACATTGATCTCTCCATGGTCCGTCTCTCCCACCGGTGCCGCCAGCAGCAATAGCATGGCATCTTTCAGATCTTTGTCATTGATTTCCACAATCTGTAGCTTCTGCAAAAGCAAATCAGTCAGAGAAACACAATAGGGGTGCATCTCCAAGCGACCCAGATAGCTGATTGGGTGGTTGTAGGAGAGTTTATCGAAAAAGACATCGACCATCGGCACGGGCCCGCCGAAATAAATATGCCGCTCGGTGCCCATGATCATCATTGCCCGTTTTTCGATCTGATAGCCGGCTCGCTGGAAGAATGCCACCAATTTACCGCGCTGTTTGCCATAGGCTGCATAGTCGATGTCTGTAAATACTCTTTCCCCCAGACGCTCCATGCGGAGGTATAACTCCACATAATCGGGGAAGTACCGATGAAGGGCAATCGGTCCCATCACCCGCAATAGAATCCCTTCCTTTTGGGCGGTTTCCGTCAGCCGTTTCGCTTCTTCGAGAAAGATTTCTGGTTTCGGGTATTCGTCGAGTGGGATTTCTTTGGGTAGGCGAAACTGCTTCAGTCCGTTCATGTTGCATTCTCCGTTTCTAGCAGGTGATGTCAACCATTCGTGAACACATAATCCGTCACCTTTCCCCGTTGCAACGTCACGACGACTCCCTTCAGCACTCCTTCTGAATACTCGCTGCCGGGATTTAGAATGGTCGTTCGCCCAATCTTCTGTACACCCCGGGATTCATGGATGTGCCCGTGCAAGCCCAAGAGGGGTTGGTATTTTTGAATCATCTTGGTGACAGCCTTGCTGCCCACATGGATTTTCCGTTCCGCGGCTTGAACCAGATCGGCCGTCAATTCCGGCGCCAGATCCAACGCATAGCCGTATGGAGGCGCGTGGAAGTTGAAAATTGCCGCAGGCATGTTCTTTATGTGCCCAACGAGTTCTTCCAGCATCGGCTCCAATTCCTCGTCCGTTTTTTCCCGGGGTGTGTGCCAGGGCGTGGGATTCGTCCAGGAGAAGGTAATCATCTCGTGGTCGCCGACCATCACGTTCTTGTTGTTGCAATTGACGATCACTTTGGAGTCCGTGATCACTTGGTCTACTTCGAAGTAGTCGTCGTTCCCTGGAGCCATATAGACCTTATAGCCGGTTTCGGCAAGCCGCTGGTCCGCTAAGACGACCCACTCCTTCAGTCGTTGGATCATCAAATCGCGAAACAATTGTTCCAGCTCCGCGGGATCTGATTTTAACCGCTGAAACCCTTCCGGGGTGAGATGATACCAATAGTATCCGACCATCTCAATTGTTTTTTTCAGTTGATCCAGTTCTTCCTGGGATCTGATTTCCAAATGTTGACCAAGAAACGACGTTTCCCAATGAGCGGATTTTTTTTCAATCAGTGGGATCAGCATTTTTCCGGTCAGGTCGCCCAGGGCGATCCCTACATCTACATTGTAGACGCGCAAGGCATTGAGAAACTTGCGCCAGCAAACGTTGCTGCCGTGAAGATCGGTGACGAAGAACAAGCGAATCGTGTCCTTGCTCATGCAACCTCCTTGCGGAGCAGGGGCAGCGCACGCGCTGCCCCTGCCGGAATGGTCTAGTCGGGCGGCAACTCTCCGTATGTCATACTTACATCGACGCCGGCTTTCTTGTTGCGCCACTTCCAAAAGAGATACCACAGGATGCCGAATACCCAGATCCCAGCGAACAGAATTAGCGAGGGCAAAGTCAATCCTTCAAACCCGGGCATTGCTACGTAGAAAACGAAAACAATGCCGAGGTAGATCAAGTAGAAGACCGCACCCCAAGTGATGGCTGGAATGCTTAGGAATTTCCATGTGCGATAGGGAGACGCCAGCCAGATATTCCGAACTTTCTTCAAATAGGGGAAAAGGAGGGCAGCAACCGCCGTAACGCCGAAGACAGTCACTACCTCAAGAGCAGTAACCGTCAATCCACTCATGGTGTCTTGGAAGAGCGCATAGAGGACAATCCCAATCTCTCCCAAGATGAAACAGAGGAGATAGTTCTTCACTGGGGTAGCCCAGCGCGGGTTGACATCACTCATCCATCTGGGTCCCATTCGATCCATACCCCAAGCGAAAAGAATGCGGGGGAAGGCCAAGTACGATAAGGCTACGTACCAGATATTGAAGAGGATGAAGGAAAGAGCAATCAAGAATAGAAGGATTGGATTCTGAGTAATCACGCCGCCTAAACCCATGAAACTGGGGCTCCAAGGAAGCGTGTACCCGGCAATGGTGGTTCCAGTTTGATCCGCCCAAGCCGTGGCGCTAAGAAACTGGAAGCCGACGGTGTTATAAAGAAAGATCGCGATCAGCACCATGTAAACCACTGGAACTACGACAGAAAAAAGATTGCCCAATAAGATACTTTTATCCGGTCGCTTCACTTCTCCCGCGATATAGGTAATGCAGTAGCTGTACATAAACAGCCAGGAAGCGGCCACCATCACCCCGAACGTATCGAACCAGTTCCAGGTGGTCGGCAAGGATTTCCCTTCCGTGGTATCCATCACCTTTGCCATCACATTGAGGTAGGAGGTGTAATCGAGCGGTTTCACCTTGACGCTGGTAATAGCCATGGTCGACCCATCATTCAGTTGAGCGATCTTGGCGATTGCACTCTCGTCGATGGCCTGCCCTGCTGAGACAATCACCGTGTTATCTGCCGGATTGATAATGTCCGCCATCGCTACCCGGTCGATCAGCAGTGCCTTTACGGAAGTGTCGATCGTGCTCTGATCGGTCGTATCGACGTTGTCCAGCAAGCTCACTTCTGCTGCTCCGTCGGTCGCGTTTTCGATTTGCAATCGGTCCCAGTTGGCCTTGAAAGTATCATGGGGGGTAACAGCGAAGGCAATCAGGATGATCAGGGCTCCGATCATGGCAACGCCGACTACTGCTTTTTGGGCTTTAGCGAAGACCTTCATGCCAAACACAAGGAACAGGAAAGCGATGATGTTCACTGCTGAAGCACCTACGATGATCCCGGCCGTGCTGCTACACCATTCGGCAGCGGCGGGTTGACCAAGGAAGTTGAACAACATCACCATCCCCGGATCCATCACCCAAGGAGCTAGGATGTAGATCCACATGATCCAGACGAATGCGTTGCCGAAGCTTGCTGCGATCCCGATCAGCGGGTGCAAAATACGCGAGTTGTAGATGTACTCGCCACCGCTGCGCGGCATGCTTCCGCCCAGGATTCCCCAGACCAGGGGGATACCAATCCCGCATAAGATCAGCGAGAGTAATGAAGCAATGATGAGGTTGCCGCCAGTATAAACCGAAAGCCCTAAACTGATTGTCACCCAGACACTGGCTGTGAGGCCCTGGTTCATGAATCCAACCAGGAAGGCGTCCATCAGTGACAATCCCCGTACCAGACCGCTTGCTTTTCTAGCGAACTGTTTCTCTTCGGCCATCTTTGTTCCTCCTGATTCCCCAACAG
>JAPLHX010000113.1 GCA_026389415.1 Coprothermobacterota bacterium
TGGGGCCCGAGTTCCTTGTTGTGCTTGGTGTTCAGCAAGAGCTTGGCCTGGTCGATGGTCATCTGCGGCAGGGTTTCCTGCGGGAGAGGGATCTTGGCGCCAAGCAGTTCACTCTCCGCCCGACAATTCTTCTGCAAGCGCTCCAGCATGAAGACCAGGAAGCACATCTCCATCCGCATCACGTCCTGTTCGTCGGTGATGAAACCCATCTCGAAATCCAGGCTGAGGTACTCGTTGATGTGACGGGAAGTGTAATGGGGTTCGGCCCGGTAGACATGACCGACTTCAAACACCCGACCGAAAACCCCTACCATCATCTGCTTGTAGAACTGGGGGCTTTGAGCCAGGTAGGCGCGTTGACCCATGTAATCAATCGGGAATAAATTCGCGCCACCTTCGGTGCCGGAGGCCACGATTTTGGGCGTGAAGATCTCGGTGAAGCCCTGGCTGCGCAAGAATGTCCGAAAGCTGTCCACCAGCTCTGCCTCGATGCGAAAGACGGCGCGCTCTTTGGGATGACGCAAGGCGAGCGCCCGGTGATCCAGGTTGAAATCCAACTTGATGGCCAGGTTCTTTTGATTCAACTCAAAAGGGGGAACTTCCAGCGCCGATGACAGAACCTCCACTCGACTCACGTGCAATTCGGCGCCCAACGAAGAACGGGGCTCCTCGGCCACAGTGCCCCACACCCGTACGGCACTTTCCGTGGGCAGGTCGCGCACCAGGGCCACATCGCCCACCACCGTCTGTATTACACCCCAAGGATCCCGTATCAATAGGAAGGCAAAGCCACCCATTTCGCGCACGCGGTGCACCCAGCCTTCCAGCGATGTTTCCTGCCCGATGAATTGGCGGAGGTTACGGGAGTTGGCCGTACTCATTTTTTCCCTACCGCCTGCCGCAGAGCCTCCACCTTGTCCGTCCGTTCCCAGGGAAAATCCGCGTCGGTGCGGCCAAAGTGGCCGTAGGATGCTGTTTTTTTGAAAATGGGTCGGCGCAAGCCGAGCTGCTCGATAATCGCTTTCGGCCGCAAGTCAAAGACTTCCATGATCGCTTGTTGCAGTTGCTCCTCCGGCACTGTAGCGCTCTGGAAGCAGTTGATGAAGACCGACACCGGCCGCGCCACGCCGATGGCATAGGCGATCTGGATTTCAAAGGTGCCGGCCAAACCGGCCGCCACCACGTTCTTGGCAATATAGCGAGCCATGTAAGCTCCGGAACGGTCCACCTTGGTGGGGTCCTTGCCTGAGAAACAGCCACCACCGTGGGCGCCCACCCCACCATAGGTGTCCTGGATGATCTTACGCCCGGTGAGGCCGACATCGGCCACCGGCCCACCGATCACGAAACGGCCGGTGGGGTTGACCATGATGATCGTCCCAGCATCCAGCATCGGAGCCGGAATCACTTTGCGGATGATTTTCTCTGTCACATCCGCTTCAATCTGCTCGCGCGGGACATCCTCGTCATGCTGCGTGGAGACGATCACCGTGTGTACCCGTTCCGGCTTGTGATTCTGGTATTCCACCGTGACTTGGGTTTTTCCATCCGGCCGTAGATACGGAATGGTTCCGGTCTTGCGCGCCTGGGCCAGGGCGAACGACAGTTTGTGGGCCAAAGAGATCGATAGCGGCATCAGCTCCACCGTCTCGAGGCAGGCAAATCCCACCATCATGCCGGAATCCCCCGCGCCGATTTCGTCGTAGGAATTCTGTTTGAGGCCGTGTTTGCATTCCTGGGGAGTATCCACGCCCTGGGCAATGTCGGCCGACTGCTTGTCCAGGGTGACCATCACCGCGCAGTTACGGCTGTCAAAACCGAGATCGGGCCGATCGTAACCGATTTCTTTTACCGTCCGTCGAACCACCTCCGGGTAATCCACCATCGCATGGGTACTGATCTCGCCGGCCACCAGCACCAGGCCGGTGGAAACCATCACCTCGCAGGCTACGCGGGCTTCCGGATCCTGGACAAGAATCTCGTCGAGAATCGCATCCGATATTTGATCGGCAATCTTGTCCGGGTGACCTTCGGTTACAGACTCCGACGTAAACAGAAAATGCTTTTGGCTCATTGGCTAGACCTCCTCCGAATCGTTGTCCTAAATTAGCGCAATTCAGGCTAAAGGACAAGCAGAAGCAAGGGTGGGATCAGGTGGAAATCCGGCTCCAGGTCCGGTTCAGGCAATCCAGGGTGGCTTTCACCACGACTTCGATCGGATTGCCCCGCACAAAGGCCGAGCCGGTCAAGGTCTGCTCGCCGAAAGAGGAGCTCAATGCGATGCAGGTTACGATCAGGGAACGGTCTTGCATCACCATCTCTTGCACTCCCAAGAGGGTTAGGGTGAAGCTGGGTTTGAGGAATTTTTGCAGGGCTTGCAGCGTCGCCTGGGCAATCAACAGGCGGACGAAGTTGGCCGAATTGATGCCGGTGGCTTCACCCCAGCAAACGTTCCCCTTCCACTGGATGCCGATCATCACCGAGGCCCGGTCACCCACTGTCTCGAACGAGATCCGCTCCACTCTTGGCCGGTTGCCGGACGAGACGCTCCGTTCGTCCCAATGCGCCAGGTTTAGGTGGGATAGGTCAAAGTGGGGGTGCAGGTCCCTTACGACGGCATTCAATTCCTGACGCCAGGCCATCAAAGGCTTGGTGTTGTCCAGCAGGGCAAAAATCCCTTCCGGCTGCGCGTTCTCGTTTTCCTCCACCGAAACTGCAAGGACGCCCTTGATCCGCCGTATGTTTTCTTCAATCGCTTGTTTTAGACCCATCGGATCTCGTTCCATCATTAATAGTATACCATGGCGAAGGCTGGAATTCATGAAATAAAGGAGGAGAAGGAGAGGAATTTCGATTGGCGGCTATCCCCCGGGGACGGTGCTGGGGGTGGTGATTTACTTCCGTAATGCAGAATCAGCCAACTGCGAAAGGTGAGGTCGTAGGCACAGCGGGCAGCCAACCGCCAGTCTTGCTCCAACATCAGTCCCCCGTAAGCATCCCACTGACGGAATCCGATCGCGTGGAGTCGGAAAGGAAACCAACCACCGCGGGACTGCAGCAATTCCTGCAAGGTTCGGACTTGCTCTGCCAATGAAGCCACATGCGGGATCGCTCCCACACGCGCCAACAGCTCCATTCGGATAAACCAGAGCCACCAGCCAACATCATCAACGGTTTCCAGTTTGGTGGCAAACTCCAACATGGAAAAGGCGGCGCGAGCGATGATTTAGGAGCGATGTCGGAGGTAGATTTTTGGCAAGGGAGACCACGCTAAGACCGTGGCCTGGATCGTGCGCGATCCGCCCAGCCCTTCCGCGTCCAGGACGGTGCCCACCTTTCCGATGCCTTCCCGCAGTCGCTCGGGGTGCTCTTCCAAAGCCTGCAAGGCTCGGAGCAGCACGGGATGGTCATGGGCTATACCCTTTTCGCAAAGTAACCGGATCGCCGTTTCCGCACCGCGGCCCCCGTGAAATCCCCAGCCTAACCAACCATCCGGTTGCTGCCAGGAAAGGACACGCTCCACCGTCGGATCTCATAAAATCAGCACCTGCAGTGCTTTCATCTCCGGATCCTGCGGGGATTCGTCCAACAATTCGCTCCGCAGCCGATAGCGGATGGACGAGCAGGCATTGGCCAATCGGGTGGACATTGCGGCATTCGCCGCCATCGAGTTCGGGGAATGGAAGGTCATTTTCAGACTTTAGCAGAGTTCGGCCGGTTCAGGCGTTGGCAGGTCAGAATCAGACCAACAGCCAAGTCCAGACCGGAAGTGGCTCCCATGGAGCAAAGGTCTCTCGCTTGTTGTTTTGCTTCTTCCCAGGTTGCGGCGGGAAGTGCCTGCAACAACCCCTTGATGGCGGGTAAAAAATACCCTTCCCCGATCAATTGCAGCATCGTGCGGGAAATCGGGTTGGTATCTCCGCAGGTTTGCAGGATTTCTGTCCGGCTTTCCTTGGTAGCGCGGAGACCCATCCGCTCCGCCAGGAACAGCGCACATAGGACGCCCGCTAATAGATCGTCACCGGTGGGAGTCAGACCCGGTCCCAAACCGGATAAGAGCGTAACCCCTGCCTTCACCGAGCTGCCTTGCTCCAATGCCTGCCAAACCAAGGCCAAACCCTGGCGGTATTGATCCAGCAATGCTCGTTCCGCAGCCGTCACCCGTACCACCGATTCCGGATCCACCAGCAGCCGGGCGGTTCCGTTTCCGACGGAGGTTTCGGCCAACCATTCGTGCAAACCAGCAAGATTACGGGCGAGGGTCTCCGAGTTCTCGCCGGCAATGCAAAGCGTAGAACAATAGCGGGGTACACCAAACAGAGACTGGGCGGTTTCCTCCAGCAACAACGTGTCATCCGTGATCTGGATCCAACGCCAGCGAGGGCCGATATCGGAGAGCACGATCTGGTTTGGGCCGGGGCCAACAAGGGAATCCACCAAGCCCACAACTTCACCTGCGTCGTTGATATAGTCCAAGACATGGGAAAACGCAGCCAGGAGGGTGAAGCGTCCGTTTGGCAGCCGGTCCCCCACGGAAAGGGGTTGCTTCCTGGATTCAGGCCGGTTTATTTCCGCCGTGCTTCCTCGTGCAACCAGGGATTTAGGGCACCCGCTACGTCGCCGAACCTGGTCAGCTTGGCTCGCTGCTTTTTGGCCATCAACTGCTGGTATCGTTCGTCCTCCACCATCGCCACCATGCGGCAGATGCAGGCTTCCCCGTCCACGAAACGCCAGGGAAAGCAACCGATGGTGACCCGCTGGTTCAGCAGCAGGTCGATGTCCCCGCCCACGCATTCCACGTGGATGATGCCCAACTTGAAAAGATCTAGGTGCATCAACTGGTACTTGTCCGGCGTGAACCGCTCTTCCAGGGCCTGACCGAACTTTCGGCGGAAAAAGGCATCGGCTTCCTGGGCCTGGCGGGGCATCCAACTGCGGATGATGGTGTTCATCGGATGGTCCGCGCTGCCGCAATCCACCGCGAGCCAGCGCAATTTTTTCCGGGTCGCCCATTCAGCAAACTCCCGATCCGGTCCCGGGTGCATAATCATATAGCGCAACTCGTCAGCCGTGGGTTGATCCCAGCCGTAG
>JAPLHX010000333.1 GCA_026389415.1 Coprothermobacterota bacterium
TAGCGCGCTTCCTCGCATTGAGCCAGTTCACCCAGCAGATAGATCTGAAGCGCTTCCCGTCGGACGACCTTGTCCGGGATCCCTTTTCAAACCCGGATGGTGCCAGCTTACCAACCCTTGAATCTGGGTTATCTATCTCAAGTAGTCTGGAATCGCGTCTCTAATTCTTTACCTTCCTGTACATGCACCCGGACTGCAGCAAAATTTCCTCCCCGCCCTCGATGAGAATCTGGACGCTCTCGCCGCGGTTCCGGCCGATCCCTGCGGTGAACGCCAGGGTGTCGGTCTGCGGGTCAATCAGCATCTCCGTGCGAAGCGCGCCATCCATGATCAGGGCGCCGTTCCACAGGCCCAGGGTAACCTTCTTTTTGACAAGCGCCAGCGCCTCCGGGACGAAGTTGGAAGAGTCGTCGGCAGGCATGTTGACGATCTCCCAGTCGCCGAGCCTTGCTTGCCATGCGGCAGAGAGCGCTGCCGGAAGGAAGAGCTTGCCATACCGCTCGTTGTCATTCGGAGTGCCCCAGACGAAAAGGATGACATCTTGCCCGACTTTCCGAAACTCGAACTGGTGCGTGTTTTCTTCAGTCTTCCAGCGGTTGTTCTCCAGATAGATCAGCTTCATCTCTGTGTCGGCTTTGATGAGCTTGATCCCCCCGCCGTCGGAAACGACTGTTACAGGCAGCGACTCACCCACGTAGAACCCGGTCAGAGAGTCGATGAGTCCGGCAGGCGAGAGCGCTTCCTTGGAGTCCGGCATCGGGCTTGGGACGAGAGGCTTGATCCCCTTTTTCACCTCAAGCGCCAGTTTTAATGCCATGCGTGCCGCTTCCCCGGCCAGACCCGACCCAGTTGCCGAGTTTGTCAGCACAATCACGCCCAGTCCTTGATCCAGCAACAGCTCCATATGCGCTGTCTGGTCCACCGTGGCTCCGTTGTGCCACGCCAGCTTCCCCGCGTAGTCCAGCTCAGAGTCGGAGAGAAAGAAGCAAAGACCGTGGCGCGCGTTGTCGTCGACCTGGCTGCCGGTATTCTGCACGGTGAACATCTCCTTGACAGTTCCAGCCTTAAGCACATCCCCACCCCCGGCGAGGAGCACGCTGATATACTTCGCCATGTCCAGCACGGTGGACCTGACCGAACCCGCCGTGTAGATGTTGGTATAGGTAGTAACCACGGGCTCTCCCAGGAAATACGCCTTGGAGATCTTCTCCGCCGGCAGGGCTTTAAAGCCGAAGGTTGTGTCGCTCATCCCCATCAGGTCGAACATCTCCCCGGTAACCTGCGCCAACGTGTTACCGGAGGCATTCTCAATCACCTTGTGGAGTATGGCGAACGCGGTGTTGGAGTACGCAAACGAATAGCCGACGGGGTTGGAAGTGTATTCCTGCAGCAGGTAGCCGACCAGCCAGTCGGTGAAACCGTTGTTAAGTTGACCCACGGTGAACGATCCAATGAAGATGTCGGTTGGAAGGCCCGAGTGGTGCGTCAGCACAGAGCGAATGGTGATGGGCTCCGAGTCGGGGAACCGTTGATTGATCCCGAACCCCGGAATATACTTCGCCAGCGGATCGTCCAGACCGAGCTTTCCGGCGTCCAGGAGACGCAGAACCGCCATCGTCGCCAGCGTTTTGGACACCGATCCAATCTCGAAGATGGTGTCAGGTTTCGCCGAGATGTTGTTCTCCTTGTCAGCGTACCCGAACCCTTCCGACCACACCACTTTCGACCCCTCCACAAGCGCGATCGCCAGGCCGGTAACCTGATCTTGGAGCATCCGCTCAGTGATGAAATTCCGCACCTGCAAGATCACTGCGCTGTAATCGGTGGATGGGGAGGGCTTAGTAACGCAACCGCACAATAGAATAACTGCCAACAGAAGGACGGCCATTAAGCGGATCGCTTTCATTGATGCCTCCTTATGGTTTGTGTTTCACATCTTACACTTATCAATCATGGAAGCGAAGATTGAACCATGTGGTCGCGGTCCAGTTGAGTTCTCTATCTTGATCGTGATCTTCTTACGCGGTAGCCATGGCACCTGGTATTCACTGCCACTGGGCTCACTTGAACGATATCTGCCATTGTGTGTGATTAACCAAGAACATTACCCCACTTTCAGGGCTTTTAACCAAGAACTATATACCACTTAACCAGGGTCTTTGACCCACCCGGGAAATCACTGAACTACGATTGTCGCAAACTCTCGCATCGAGGAGCGGCAATGGCATTCAAGGAGGGTTCCCGAGTGGAAGTGATAGAGATCATCCGCCGGTGGCAAGCCAACACCAGTCTTCGCGGGTTGGCACGCGCTACCGGCCTGTCCCGCAAAACCGTCAAGAAGTATCTCCAGGCGGCGGAGAAGTGCGGTGTTACCCGCAATGGGCCGCCGCCGAGCGAGGCCCAACTGCTTGCCCTGGCTCCACTGAATGTGGCCGGTCCACGGCAGGGGGTGCGGCCGAGCGAGGAACTTCTTGGACCATGGGCTCTTCGGATCCGGGATTGGATCCTGGTGGAACGGCTCCGGCTGACCCGGATTCAGGAGTTATTGGGTCAACAGCAGTGTGCCGTCCCCTACACCACTCTCTACCGCTACGTGATCCGTCAGGGATGGCGGAGCGGTCACCGGGGGACGGTGCGCATGGCCGACACCAAACCAGGAGAAGTGGCGGAGATGGACTTCGGTCGCCTGGGGTTGATGGTGGACCCAGACAGCGGCAAGCGGCGGGTGGTCTGGGCACTGGTGCTGGTCCTTGGCTATTCCCGCCACAGCTTCGTCTGGCCCCTCTTTCGCCAGACCCTGCAAGACATCATCGAAGGACTGGAAGCGGCCTGGGCTTTCTTCGACGGCATCCCTGGCACCTTGGTCCTGGACAACTTCCCTTCCGCCGTGGCCGGTCCCGATGCCCTGAATCCACACCTCACCCGCGGCTTTCTCGAGTATGGCCAGCGGCGAGGTTTCATCACCGACCCGGCCCGGGTGCGCCATCCCCGGGACAAACCGAAAGTGGAGAGACAGATCCCCTACGTCCGGGAGCGCTTCTTCAAGGGCGGGCAGTTTCACGGCCTGACCGACCTGCGCCTTCAAGCCAGGAAGTGGTGCCTGGAAGTGGCCGGTCCGCGTCTCCATGGAACGACCCGGCGGCTCCCGCTGGTGGTTTTCCACCAGGAAGAACAGTCCTGCCTGCTTCCCTGG
>JAPLHX010000266.1 GCA_026389415.1 Coprothermobacterota bacterium
CGTCACAGCGTTCCTCGTGCACAAACGCTTTCACCGGTTCTGTTTCGTACACACCCTTGTTCATCAGCCGAATGGCCCGCGCCGCAGCCGCACTGGCCTGGGAAACGGTGTCCGGGATGTCCTTGGGGCCTTGCACACAACCGGCGATGAATACACCGTCCACCAGGGTGTCCACTGGACGAAATTTGGGGTGCGCTTCCTGCAAGAAACCATCCGGGCTTTTGGCGAGCTTCAGCAACTCGGAAACCCGGTCCGTGGCCTTCGCTGGCACCAACCCAGCGGACAGCACGACCAAATCGTATTCGGATTCGATGATTTCCCGGCTCAAAGTATCCTCAACCGTGATCCATAGCGTTCGCCCCTCTGGGTCAGGTTGAACCTCTGCCACGCGACCACGGATGTATTGGATCCCCGCTTTCTGCGCACGCTTGTAGTACTCTTCAAATCCCTTGCCATAGGCTCGCAGGTCCGTATAGAAGATGGTGATGTCCCGGGTGGGATCAATCCGCAGAAGCAGTTGAGCCAATTTGGTGGCGTACATGCAACAGATGCGGGAACAATTCTCCCGGTTGATCTGTTCATCGCGCGATCCGACGCACTGGATAAAGGCTACGCGATTTCCCACCGCTCGCAGGGGAGGGCCGGAAGATCCGGTGGCAATGATCCGCTCCAACTGGAGTGCGGTGATCACGTTCGGATGGCCGAAGTTGTAGACCGGTTTTAGCGTGGCATCGAACAGATCGAATCCCATGGCCCCGATGATGGTGTCTGCCTTGATCTCAATCGTTTCGTCCTGGTCAGCAAAGTTGATCGCTTTCTGGGCGCAGAGCTTCTCGCAAACACCGCAGGCGTTCCCATCCTGTTTTAGGCGGCGACAAACCAGACCATCAATCAGGTATTTGTGGGGGACCGCGATCGGATTGTGCAAGTAGATCGCCTTCCGCTCCGAGAGCCCTTGATTGAACTCATCCGGCACTTTCGTCGGGCACTTCCCGGCGCAGGTTCCGCAGGCCACACACTTCTCCCAATCGACATAGCGGGCCTTCCGTCGAACCTTCACGTTGAAGTTGCCCAGGTAACCCGAAACTTCCTCCACTTCCGCATACGTCAGCAGACGGATATTGGGGTGTTGAGACACGTCAGCGAGTTTGGGCCCGATAATGCAAGTCGCGCAATCCTCGGTCGGGAAGGTCTTGGAGAGCATCACCATTTTGCCACCGATGGCCGGTTCCCTTTCCACCAGTGTCACCTGGAAGCCGGCATCCGCCAAATCGAGTGCGGCCTGGATCCCGGCGATGCCTCCGCCCACGATCAACACATCCCGGCCGATGGGCAAAGCTTGTCGCGCCAAAGGAACATCCAACCTACACTTGGCGATGGCCATTTTCACCAGATCCTCCGCTTTCCGGGTGGCAGCGGCTTTACTGGGGTGAGCCCAGGAGCATTGTTCGCGCAAGTTGGCCATCTCGAACAGATAGGGATTGATTCCGGCTTTGGCCACCGTTTTCATGAAGGTATTCTCATGGAATAATGGAGAGCAGGAAGCGACCACGACCCGGTCCAGGTTATGTTCTAGCACATCGTCAATGATCAGCTTCTGCCCGTCTTCCGAGCAGATATGCTCCGCGTCCCGCACGAAGGCTACGTCAGGCTCTTGCTCCGCCACGGCGTTGACTTTCTTGATGTCCACCACATCAGAGATGTTCCCGCCGCAATGGCAGACGTATACACCAATCCTCATCGTGTCGGTTCCTCCTGACGATACCGTTTGACCCCCTCCTGGTAGAGATCGTGGCCCTGGGTATCAATGGCCACAATGGCTGGGAAATCCTCCACCACCAACTCGCGGATCGCTTCCGCTCCCAGTTCTTCGTAAGCCACAATGCGAGAGGCCTTGACGGTCTGGGCCAGAAGCACTCCTGCGCCGCCTGTGGCCGCGAAATACACCGCCTTGTTCTTCACCAACGACTCAATCACGGCCGGTCTACGCTGCCCCTTGCCGATGATCCCTTTCATTCCCGCTTCCAGCAGGAGCGGAGTATAGGGGTCCATCCGGCCGCTGGTGGTTGGACCGGCGGAGCCGATGGCCTGGCCTGGCCGTTCCGGAGTGGGGCCCACGTAATACACGATCTGGCCACGGAGTTCGAAGGGGAGGTCCCGGCCGGTTTTCAACAATTCCACTAGCCGCTTATGAGCTGCATCGCGAGCGGTATAAATGATGCCGGAGATCAGAACTGCATCACCGATCTGAAGCGCTGTCAAATCTCTGTCTTGCAAAGGCGTCTGTAAACGGATCGCTTCCGACATTTCCATTCCTCCTCAAATCACCGCGGTCTTGTGCCGAGCTGCGTGACATTGCAGGTTCACGGCGACCGGCATCGACGCAATGTGGCATGGCTGAGCCAAGATATGTACAGCCAGTGCGGTGGTGCGCCCGCCCAAACCCATCGGCCCGATTCCCAGCCGGTTGATCCGATCCAACAATTCAACCTCCAGGGGATTCCAAATCGGATCCGGATTGAGGGAACCCAAGCGACGTAATAAAGCTTTCTTGGCCAATAGAGCGCTTTGTTCGAAATTGCCGCCGATTCCCACGCCCACAATCACCGGCGGGCAAGGGTTGCCTCCTGACCGGCGGACCCGATCGACCACAAAGTCCGTGATGCCCTCGATGCCGTCCGATGGTTGCATCATCCGCACTTCACTCATGTTCTCCGAACCCCCGCCCTTTGGCGCTAATGTGATTTGGATGCTTTCTCCGGGCACGATCTGCATATGAATGATGGCAGGAGTATTGTCCTTCGTGTTCTTGCGCTCGATCACCGGGTCCGTAACCAGGGATTTGCGCAGAAACCCATCGCGATATCCTTGACGCACCCCTTCGTTGATCGCTTCGGTAAAATCACCGCCGATGACGTGGACATCCTGGCCAAACTCCACGAACACCACCGCCACACCTGTGTCTTGGCACATCGGCATTCCCAGGCGGGCAGCCATTCGATCATTGGTCAGGATTTGCTCCAGGATCTCCCGCCCGACAGGGGATTCTTCTTTGGGGATGGCCTCTTCCAGCTTGGCCATCACGTCTTCCTCAAGCAGATTGTTGGCATCGATACAGAGCCGGCGGACCGCCGCGGTGACTCCAGATGCATCAATTTCTCGCAAAGCAGAACCTCCTATATTTGAAGATGGCCAACAAACTGTCCGTTTATTAAACTAATCAGCCTGCGGCAGCATGTCCTGTCATGATTCCGGTTTCAACCCGAGGGCTTTGACGACATCCTTGGCCTCTACCCCCGGCATTTCCGTATCACTCGCAGCAAAGAACTCTTCCACCTTGGGTAGGATCTCTTTCTCCCGCCGGATTGCACCGCGAATGGCCGGTTCCAGCCGGTCGCTGATGCTCTCCTTGGGGATCAAGGTGAAATCGCCACTGAGAGAAATATCCTGGATCAATCCACCAAGGTCCGGTCCCTCTACCTCAGCCACGGAGCGGATCAGACCTCCTCTGGCCTTATGCGAGCCGAACAGAAGATGCGTGTTCGACTTCACCTTGAAGGAATCCACCCGGGATTTTCGCTTGCCCAACAGGAAGGAAGGATCAAGCATTTGCTTCCCAAGGGCTTGCGCCCGTTTCACAACCCAGGCAGGCATCGGTGCTCGCTCCAACGGACCTAATACCTTCTCGAATTCCTCAATCAGCACTCGTTGGACATCGTAGCGGTCGGGCAGCGCTCCCAGTTCGCGTTTCATGGTGGTCACGTTCTCTTCTATGGTCCGGAACACCTTGTCCCGCCATTTCTCATCGGGGATTTTGGCCACGTTCGCCATGGTCCGGTAATCGAAATCCATCATCATCGAACCGACGAAGACCAGTGAGTTGGCAATGTTGGCTCCGCCTTCCCCGCCGATCTTGCGGCCTTCCTTGGTAATCAGGTCATTGACCTCACGGAACTGGGCTAGGATTCCAAAACGCCCGTGTGCGCGAACCGGAGGCTCAGAAAGGACTTGATAGGCTTCCTGCACGGATTGTGGCAGCCGAGCATAATCCTTGCCATAGATCACCTGGTAGAAAATCTGATTCTGGTCCAGGTAGACCGTCCCACCGCCAACTTCCCGCCGGAACAGGGGAAGTTGATGCTCCCTCAAGTAATCCAGGTTCACTTCCTGTTGGGCATCTTGAAAGTAGCCGATGGAAATCATCGGTTTGGCGGGAGAAACAATCACAAGGGCTTCCACATCTTCGCGTGCCAGCTCGTGGAAGAGGAGCATGGAGAGGTAGCCAGGCATTCGATCAAGGTGGAAAAGGTACATACACCAATACTCCTTGTCAGATCGCGACCTATTTAGGATGTTTGCGGATTTCTTCTTCCTGCCAGAGGACGGCAGCTTGTCCGTGGTACAGATTCGCCAGTTCACTCAAGTCTGTGGCTTTCACTTTCACCAGCCAGCCCTTGCCATAAGGATCGCTGTTAGGCAAGGTGGATTCGTCTTCCAAGGCCTGATTCACTTCCATCACCGTACCGCCCAGCGGGGCATATACTTTACCCACCCACTTGCCGGTCTCCACGGTTCCGATCACGTCGTCCTGGCCGATCTCGTCACTTGTGGAGGGTAATTCCAGATAAGAGATTTCCCCGGCCAGTTGTTGGTAAAAATCGGTGACCCCCACCGTCACTTTCTCCCCTTCTACCCGAGCCCACATGTGTTCCTTGTGATAATACAGTTCATCCGGAAGCAAATATCCACTGACTTCAGCCATTTTGTTGCCCCCTCGTCTTTTGCCGGAATCAAAAAAAAATCCTGGTATGTGCAAATTGCTTGCAGCATACCACCCGGATAAAGTTCATTATACTCGCATCGTCAACGAAGCAAAGCAAGCGCCGGCACCCACCACGATACCAACCCGGATCCCCAGAGCCCTTTACTGAGCATAAAAAAACTTCCCTAGTCTAGCTCTGTTACCCCCACATCATAATCTAGACCATTGATTCGCAAAACAAATCGCTTCAAGGGATGCCCTTCCGGCAAGGCCTTCCCCTTAAGCGTTTCCTCCCTGGCCTTCAGCTTCAACGGGTCCCGCAATGTCTCGAAATAGTCTTTGGCGACCGCTGGATAGAGAGCGTAGATCAGGATATCCTCCTCTTGGTCCGAATAGGCCGCCATCTCCTTTGTTATCTTCTCCCATTCCGACGGAAGATGATCGGCCGGACGGTCAGTAATCGGCTGCTCGTCGCCGATCGCTTTTTTCATCACTTGCGGATCAATCGGAGCGGGCGTCCTCCCATAGAGGCCCCGGCAAAGGTCCTTCACTTCCTGGATGATGATCTTATACCGCTCCCCTGCCAGCACGTTCATGGTGGCTTGTGTACCGACAATTTGAGAGGTGGGAGTGACTAAGGGCACATAGCCAAGCTCGGCTCTGACGCGGGGGATTTCTTTCAGTACATCTTCAAACTTGTCCAGCGCATTCTGCTTTTCCAACTGGCTGACCATATTGGTCAACATCCCACCGGGGACCTGATAGACCAGTGCCCGTACATCCACCCGTTCGGCTATCGGCGTGATTAAGTTGCGATAGGCAGTGTCCTTCAGTTCCTGAAAGTACTCTGTGATTTCCAGGAAATGGGATTTGTCCACCTTGAGCGTGAAACCCGCCGTGTCCAACATTTCTACCAGCGTTTCGGTGGGAGGTTGAGAGGTGCCGGATCCGAAGGGAGAAATCGCGCAATCTAGGATGTCTGCACCCGATTCGGCCGCTTGGAAGTAGGAGGTGGGTGCCATGCCCGTGGTGCAGTGGGAATGCAGGCAAACGGGAAGGCCAACCTCTGCTTTTAGGCGGGAAACCAGCTCGCGAGCGGAGGCGGGGGAAATCAAGCCGGCCATGTCTTTGATCGTGATGATGTCGCAATCGAGGTGCTTCAATTCCTGTGCGAATCTCACGAAGCCATCAATGCTATGCACTGGGCTGAGGGTGTAAGAAATACAACCCTGCACGATAGCGCCGGTCTTCTTCGCTACTCGGATCGACTTTTCCATGTTGCGGATATCGTTTAAGGCATCGAAGATGCGGAAGACATCAATCCCCAATTCGGCCGATTTGTTGATGAAATGCTCTAAAATATCGTCGGCATAATGGCGGTAACCTACCAGATTCTGCCCCCGCAGCAGCATCTGCAGGTGGGTGTTCTTGGTGTGCTCCTTAAACACCCGGATCCGGTCCCAGGGATTCTCATTTAAGAAGCGGATCATGGTATCGAAAGTCGCCCCGCCCCACATCTCGAAAGACCAATAGCCTACACGATCCATCTGTTCGATCATGGGCACCATGTCCTTGGTCCGCAAACGCGTGGCAATCAAGGATTGATGGGCATCGCGAAAAACGGTTTCGGTGATCTGAACCAGATGTCCTCGACCGATTGAGTTTTCGGTTTCTTTCATCGTTGCACCCTCATTTCATCACCACTAGAGTTTCCCCCGCCGTTACGTTCTGACCTTCTACTACCAGGATCTGCTGGATTCGACCGGGGAAAGGGGCGGCCATCTCCGTTTCCATCTTCATCGCTTCCAGCGTAAGGATCACATCCCCTTCCTGCACTTCTTGTCCGGATTGGCAGAGGATCGCAATGATCTTGCCGGTCATTGGTGCTTGCACTTTCTTTAGTCCAACCATCTCCACGACCCTTGGTTTACCAGAGGGTGTCGGGGGAACGGAAGGCATCTGCACGGCGACTGTTTTCGGCGAGGAAACCGGAGCCCGGGGGGGAAGAACCGTGGGAGGAGCTTCCGCTGCCTGCGGCATCACCAAGGGGTTTGTACTGCGACGAACCACCTCTTCCACTTCCACTTCATAGGTTTTGTTGTTCACTTTGATCAAGTATTTGCGAGCCATCGTTTCCCTCCTAACGGGGCAGGTTCATCATGTTATCGCGCCGGCCAACAATCCCCCAGAAGTTTATCTGAGAGCTCTGTACCGGCTTAATGGCGATCACCTTAAACGAGAGTTTTTCATCCTGCAAATAGCGGGACAAGGCAGCGGCGATCACCGCTTGGATGTCTTCCGGTACGCTTTCTACCACGTAATTCTCTTCCATCATGGCTCCTTAGAGGGGGATGTTCCCCAGTTTTTTCAAGGGGGTCACTTCCCGCTTGGTCTTTAAGACGGACAAAGCCGATGCAATGCGGGCACGCGTTTCCGATGGGTCAATCACTGCATCCACATAGCCCCGTTTGGCTGCCTCATAGGGATTGGAGAACAGGCGATCGTAGTCCGAGGTCAATTCCTGGCGACGTTGCTCAGGATCCGGGGCATTGTCGATCTCGCGCCGGAAGATGATATTGATTGAGGCTGAAGCCCCCATCACAGAGATTTCCGCTTGCGGCCAAGCCAAATTCAAATCCGCCCCTAGGCCCTTGCTGCACATGGCTATATGTGCGCCACCATAAGATTTTCGCAACGTGATCGTAATCTTGGGCACGGACGCCCAGGCATAAGCAAAAAGCAGCTTGGCCCCATGACGGATGATCCCCCCATGTTCCTGTTGTTTACCGGGCAGGTAGCCGGGAGTGTCCACTAG
>JAPLHX010000181.1 GCA_026389415.1 Coprothermobacterota bacterium
AAGTCCAGCAAGGCATAGGCAGCGATGGCATACAATCCGACTTCCGGCCGAGATAGGACCCAGACCGAGAATACAACCGACAACAAGAGCAATACCACATACAAAGGGTTCCAGAAAAATCCGCAGATTGCGACAAAAACACCCAGTAAAATCAATACCGGCAAGTGCTTGGTGTCCCGGTGAGGTATGCGTCTGCCAAGGAAGGATCCCTGGAGAAGAGTCGATGGGAGTGCAATTCCGAGCAAACCGAGAAGAGTGATTGCGATCGCGATAAAAATCCAAATCGAACCTGACAGGGATCCAAAAAGAAACTCAAGGGCGAAGTAAATCGTGGAAAAACCGAATAACACTGCCCCCAGGCTGGAAATGGGAGCTTCACGCAATTCCTTAGACAAGATCGTGACAGAGTGTTGTACCCGGGAGCCGTTCAGCCATTTTGTGATCGCTGCAACGATGGCTCCGCCCACCCGGTTCCAAAAAGACCGGACGATGCTAAGCCGGCCAACCCCCCAAGAATCAGAACGAACGGACCTGTATGGAGCCAATAACCGGTTGAACAAAGACCCATCCAGGATGCGGACCCAGCCTACATATAAGCTTGCAAGAATCTGATACGTTCGGCTATTTCGCCAAACGAACAAAAACCTCTGACTGATTCGATACGCCATACTCTCTTGAATGGAGGAGGCCATCTTTATGGAATTGAGCCGCTGGGCTCTGTGGAAGTCTCCGGAGCAGGCTCAGTCGTATTGATCACCGGGAAGTTGCTCATCTCCTCGCTCTCCGAAGGAATTCCAGTGATGGTTGGAGTAGCGGTCTGGGTCGCCCATGGTTCTTCCAGGGCTTGCATCAATTGCACCAGCGCAGGCTGGTTTACCGCCCAATAGCTAATTCCGGTTACAGGTTCATCGTAAAATTCGCCCGGTACCATTTCTATCCGGATTTCGTTCATCCTTAGGCCGGCAAAAACCTTGGCCAGCTTAATAGCCTCGTCAATGGGCAGGTTGGTTTTCATATAAGAGGAAATTTCGTCGAAAATGGCTGGAATTTTCCCAACGTTCCCAAGAGTGAAATGCTGGTCAATCAGCGCTGTGATAAATTTCTGCTGTTTCTGCACCCGGGCAATGTCGCCTTCAGGATAACCGCGATAGCGGACATACGCCAAACTTTGGGCGCCGTCCAAATGCTGCAATCCCGGGTAAAGATCGATTCCCTCCCAAGGATAGTACATCCGCTCCTCAACATTCAGATCCACTCCTCCTAGTATATCAATCGCCTTCGCGAAACCATCGAAATTCACCTCAATGTAGTAGTGGATTGGTTTATTCACCAATTGGGATACTGTATCCGAGAGCAGCTGGATTCCACCGAAAGGGAGGGAGGCGTTCACTTTATCTTGGCCAACTCCCGGAATATCCACCAAGGAATCGCGAGGGATGGAAAGGAGGAATGCTTCAGGCACAGAAGGATCCAAGCTGCCATAGATAATCGTATCGGATCGGGCGTCAAAGCCGGATGCGATTTCCTCTGGCCTAGCATCAGTACCAATAAATAGGAAGTTCGCGCGTGTACCAGGGGTGGGCGTTGGAAGCTCGATCGGTGGATCTCCATTGGAGTTTGAGGTGTTCATTGCCCGGTATTTCATGTAGAACCAACCAATCAGAACACCAATAACAAGAATCACAACCGATATCCCAAGAACCAAAATCTTCTGGCCCAGACCCGGACCCTTCCGTCTCATAGGCGGCATTTTAGGTGGTTTGCGGGGTTTCATCAAACTTTTCTCCGACGGAAAGACAGGCGATTCCTGGCTTTCTCCAAAATAGGAAAAATCTCCTTAACCCGCATCAAATAAAGCAGGAGCCCATAGATTAGTAAACCAATCAGGATTAAGATACCTGTTTCTGCAATCCGCGCGACCACAAAACTGGGGTCAAAAAAGCGTACTGCCAACCGATCCAACAAATAGCAGATTCCTCCCATCACGACTGCGGCGACGATCATCTTGCCCAGGGAGGGTAAAATGGAACGAAGTCCTAATGGTCCAATTTTCCTTCGCAGGAACAAGATCATCAAAGCCATATTACAGAACGCGGCAACGGTGGCAGCAAGAGCCAACCCACCAATGCCAAGAGGACCAATCAGTAGAAAATACAATGCGATTTGCAAGGCCAATCCGCCAAAGGTGATCAACACGGGAGTGAGTGTGTCCTGCATTCCGTAGAATGCGCGGAACAAGACCATCAAAGTTGCATTGGCAAGCAGCCCGGGTGCATATAACGATAAAGCAAAGGCGGAAAGGGAAGTGCCAAATGCGGTGAATTCACCGTATTGATAGAGAACGCGGGTGATCGGAATCGACAAAGCGATCAAACCTGCCGCAGAAGGCACGATGAAGAGAGAGATGGCACGAATCGCCCATAGAATGCTCTCCTTGGCCTCCTTATGCTGACTGGAGGAAAGCTGGCCCGTCAGCGTTGGGTAAACCGCGGTCGTTACACTCATGGCAAAGATTCCCAAGGGCAATTGCACCAGAACCCCGGCATTGCGCAAAGCGGTGAAGCTACCGTGCGCGAGGTAGGAGGTCAAACGTGCCTCAAAAAATGGTGAAAGCTGATCAATAGCGGTAGCTATTAGCAGCGGAAGCGCCAGAAGAGCCATTTTTTTCAACTCTGGGTGCCACAGCGAACGCCAATACATCTTAAATCGAATCGGAAATAAACCCGGCATCTGGGTGGCAAACTGAGCAAAGCCGGCAATGGCCCAACCCCAGGCGACAGCCTGAATCCCCATCGATCGGCCGAATAGCCAAATAAACAGGATCAATATTGCATTGAATGACACCACCGCCAGCGCTGGGAGGGTGAAATTTTGGAATGAGTTGAGTAAAGCCGTAAGCAGACCAGCCCAGGCCAAGAAGATTAGTGCAGGAAACATGATCTGGGACAAGCGCGTTGTCAGTTCCTGGGTTTGTACATCGGTAGAGGGGTCCAACCATTGGGTGAGGGTGGGAGCGAATATTACCCCCAGCAAGGAGATCAGGGACAATCCAATCAGCAAAATGATGAACAAAGAAGATGCCAGACGCCAAAGTTCTTCGCGGTCTCCGCGAACGATATAGCGCGTGAAGAATGGGATGAATAAGGCAGACAGCAAGGCACCGATCAAAATGTTATAGAACATGTTGGGTAGCGTATTTGCCCGTAGAAACGCATCCGAGGGGGCGCCAAAGAAGAAGGCGGACAGCAAGGCTTTCCAGATGTAGCCCAGGAAGCGGCTAAAAACAGTGGCCAGCATTAAAATGCTGGCGAATCTAGCGATGCGAGCGCTGATCACTGCTTTATGGTGTGACCAAATCGTTCAGCTTGGGATATTCACCCTTGGGTGGAACGAACTCGATTGCAGTGCATAATCCAGCGAATTTATAGGGAGAACCCAAGGCGGGTGCATCCATTTGTACAATGACACTGATCCCCAGTTTCAATTCTTGTCCTTTGATCTCAAAATTCCCTGTCTTGGCGATTTTGGGTGCATGAGCGGTGAGAATCACAGATTTCAAATGAGGATGGTCGATGACCAGCATCTGCCCGTCAGCGGTCGTAACCGGTACCCGCGCTGCGCGGACTGTGACGTCCGATACCTCCAAAACCACATTGCCCGAGCCATCTGTGGCTTGGTCCCCCACTCGTACCCATTGGGCGACATCGGGCTCCACGTTGCCCCAAACCAATGTAACCATGCAATCTTGCGCAAAGTCCTGGCTGGGTGAAAATGCGAACTTATACACTAAAAAGGTCGCAACTAAAACGATGAGAAGGATGATCAGCAGATCAAAGAGGTTGATCTTGCCGAATAAACGACCCTTTTCGTCAAGGATTGGCATCTTTACTCCCTTTCAGCTCTATTCTTTGGATTTTGGCGCCTACCTGCTCGAGTTTTTCCTCCATTTTCTCGTATCCACGATCGATATGCTGGATATCGTGTACTTCAGAGACTCCCTGGGCTGACAAAGCAGCCAGCACTAGAGAAGCGCCGCCACGAAGATTGGGAGCCGTTACCCGAGCGCCAGTGAGGTGATCTACGCCTGTAATCAAGGCGCCATGTCCTTCGGTGCGGATATCGGCACCCATTTTACGCAATTCCGAGGTCAGGAGGAAGCGATTCTCGAAGACGGTTTCAGTAACAAGACTGGTCCCTTCAGCTAGAGTCATCAGGATGGTCATTTGGTTCTGGAGGTCTGTGGGAAAACCGGGGTAGGGCATGGTCTTAATATCGAATGCTCTCAAGCGACCAGAAACGAAAACCTTGACTTTGTTCCCATTCACATCAATCGTGGCTCCAGCTTCCTGCAACTTTACCAGCAAGGGTTCCAGGTGCTGTGGAATGGAATCCTGCAGCGAAAGCTTACCGCGAGTAATAGCAGCTGCCACTAGATATGTCCCACCCTCGATCCGGTCAGGAATAACGTGATGGCGAACACCCTTCAGCCATTGAACTCCCCGGATCTGAAGCATTTTGGTGCCGGCTCCGCGAATCTTTGCTCCCATTTTTTTCAGCATATTGGCTAAGTCCACTATCTCCGGCTCTTCTGCTGCATTCTCAAGGATGGTTTCACCCCGGGCCAACGAACTAGCCATCATTAAATTGGCAGTAGCACCTACAGAAGGGTAGTCGAGGTAGATCCGTTTTCCTTGTAGAGATCTGGCTTTCGCGATGATCCTGCCATGTTCAAGCAGCGCATCCGCCCCAAGGACGCCAAAACCCTTTAGGTGTAAATCAATAGGACGAGAACCAATATTGCAGCCACCTGGAAAGGGAATGCTAGTTTCCCCTTCCCGTGCCAACAAAGGTCCCACCAGCGATAAAGAAGCACGCAGTGCACTGGCTTGCGGATTCTGGATGTGTGGGTGAATCGGTCCAGCGTTTTCAATGCAGACACGGTGTCGTTTTTGGTCGAATTCCACCTGGGACCCAAGGGAGCGGAGCAAATCGATCATACTGACAATGTCTTCAATTGCCGGGACGTTCTCTAGAATGACTAGCTCCCGTGTTAGCAGGGACGCTGCCAGCAATTGAACAGCAGAATTCTTAGCGCCCTGGCATTTTACATTGCCCCGTAATGGGAATCCCCCTTCAATCCAGTAATGCATCGGGTTTCCTCCTTCCTTTGTGTTTGACGTCACAAGGAAGGAATTCTTTGGGTGGACTGACCTGAAGGTGGAA
>JAPLHX010000069.1 GCA_026389415.1 Coprothermobacterota bacterium
AGGCAATCACAAGAATCGGAAGGTTCGTTTCTGTCTCTTGAAACACGAGAGATTTGGCGATCTGAGCGACTGCACACCCAATGCTATCAGCGGCCTCTTGCGCAGTCCTGGTGGAACTGGGTAGCTCCTGAACCTCAAAGGAGAAGCCCTTTGCGAAAAGGAAATCCTGTACACGTTTTACGCTATCACTTAATTTTGATGCCATAATTTTGTTCCTTTGGAAAATATTACGTCACGGGTCACGCGCGGCTGCACAGCCACCCAAAACCGCTGAGAGGGTGCTACGAGCTAGCCCACGACGCCTGGCCGCGCCCCTCCGGCTCCTACATCCGCCTGGACCGTTCCGACGGGTATCCTGCGTTGCGGCCGGGCGACTCTATTGTAACCCCATCGACTCCCAAACCGATGAGACGATCCGCGAGCGAAACAGCTTCTGCTGGGGCTGGTGGGGTCGGCGGTTGGCTTCGGTTTTGACCCTAGGTTTTCATTGACTGTCAGGAATAATTGGGGACTGTCCCCAATTATTCTAGAATGCAAACAGCCGCTGTAAGGTGGAAATGACCTTCAATTGGGTTTCTGAATCGAGCGTACCAAGGCGTTTGATCAATCGCGTTTTGTCTATTGTTCGTATCTGATCCAGGACGATATACCCCGTTTTTTTCTGAAATTCGCATGATATTCGTGTGGGATAATCTTTCCCGGCAGTCGTCATTGGGGCAACGATGACGGTTCGGATATATCGATTCATTTCATCCGGCGAAATGATCAAACAAGGTCGTGTATTCTGAATTTCAGAACCTACCGTAGGATCAAGATTGATCAAGTACACATCGAAGCGATTTGCTACCATTGCCATTCTGTTGCATCCCAGGCATTTGCAATAGTCTCGTTACTGTCTATCAACATGTCGTGACCATTTTTGGCCATTGTTCTGAAGGTCTTATCCCAACCGGGCCTTGGATTTGAAATCGGGCGAATAATGATTTGGGTTTTTTCCACCTCAAGCTCGACGTCATCGGTAATTCCAGTTTGGTCAAGCAATGGTTTTGGAATCCGAATCCCCTGGGAATTGCCAATTTTTATCACGCGCACCCTCATCCTTTTACCTCCTTCACCGAAACAGTGATCACATTGTAATTACATTGATCGCAACGGTCAAGGCATGATTATCCACTGAATAGTTGGCGCTACACAACGTGTAATTCGGCATTAGCAAGGTTTCCTGATTCCACTTCAGACGTGTGGCCGGGAATAGCCACGACGTTTTTCTCAACGTCCGGATAGAGGAGGTCGAGTTGCTTCTGGATGTCTAGGGTCAACTCGAGGGCTGTGACAATGCGGCAATAGGTGCGGATATCACGCGAATTGCGAGTTGCGAGTTTCGGATTGCGAGTAAAAAGCCATACTGCCGAGCTGAGCTGCGTTGAGAATAATCAGTGGCTGTCCCCAATTATTTCCCATGTTTTCCGGAGAGGGTACGTTTTCCGGCGCGGAACACCTTCATGGATAAGCTCACATTAGCCTTCACGGCGATGCTAAAAGACATCGACCAGGCCAGCGTAACTCGCAGCTTCCTAGACTCGTCGGCGAACTCCCATTCATAGGTGCGATCCTCGTCCCCCTGCGCCATGGTATGATGCGCTTCATGTGCCTTCATTGACTTGACTATCTTGTCCGTGCCCAGGTAGTAGAAATCCGCATCGAGAATGGGATTGCCTTGGCCGTCGAGGTCTTTCCAGTCGAGTCGGAGGCAGATTCGATAGCTGCCGCACACGAAAGGCTCGAAGAAGTGACAAATGCTACGAGGCCTAGTAGAGAGTTCCTCAATCTTGCCTGTCGATAGGTCCATAGCGCTAGCGTGCACCAGTCCCGATCGCAGATCCTCTTTCGTTAGCGGGCTCATGATTGCCTCCTGACGGATCTGAATAAGATGTGGATTTCTTGATTCCTGTCCATATCATGCGCCTTAGGTTTTTCTGAAGGCATGTTCATGCCGTTGCAGCTCCGCAGGATTTGCCGCCTGGGTAGAACCGTCGGTTGGTTTCAGTTCGCGGTCCCGATTGAATGGATTGGTAACCAACGAAGAAAGCACTGAAAGATGGCACAAACAAAGAGATACAAGGTACCATGAGCGGATAAAGCGAACGGGAACAGATAGAAGTGATTTAATGAAGCCATTCTAGATTATGAGAAATCAGTAACTCAGTCATCTTAGCATGATGGGTGTTCTTCATTGCGACGGACTTTACTTCAAATGAATAGCGACTTGCGAGATCTCGAACATCAGGCGAATCATCATAGGTCAAGAGGATGTCTCCGACTACTCGCGTTGCTGTCGAAAAAAGATATTCATGGTCAATTTCGTGGTGTGTGTAAAGGCGTTTACCAGCACGCTTGCCGTTAGCTCCGCCCGCCGTATATGGTGGGTCTACAAAGAATGCAGTGTGATTACTTCGGGTATAATCCTGCATGACCGCAATTCCGTCACCAAATATAAAAGTGATCTTGTCTCGAATGCACTCTATTGCCCTGATACGTTTCGCCAAAGTCTCAGGATACCAGCGAGATTTGATGCCCTTTCCATTTTCACCATTCTTAATCAAGGCCGAACCGGGAGCTAAAATGCCGCCATGAAATGTGCGGTTTTTTATTATCGTTCGAAAAGCCTCCTCGCGACTATCGTTTGGCTCCAAAGAAAGAACTTCCATTACGCTTGGCAACGTAACATCAAAATTCAGTATACGCTCAGCAAGCCATTCCGCTTCACCCCCGAGAATAGTTTGCCATACTGCTGCAACTTGCTTATCCAATTCGACCAAGATCACATGCTCCGCTAGTCCCTCAAAAGCCACAGTAAGGCCAACAATTCCCCCACCTACAAATGGCTCAAGAAAAACAGAAGGACGCTTGTCCAAACTCGTAAGCCACTGACGGATGCATGGAATAAGCCATGTCTTCCCACCGGGATATCTAAAAGGGCTTCGCTGAGGAACAGATGCTACATTCACGACATGCTCCGACACCGGGGTGTCGAAGAATGTTATCTGATAGCCAATATTAGAAGGGTGCACCTATGACCTCCGTATCTGGCGAGTGATTGTTATCCAGTTTTTCATCAACCTTTTCTTGAAGGACTTCAACAAAATCTCTCACATTGCCGGGTTCGGAACGTGTAATTTTTTCCAGACTTTCAGTGAACTTGGTATAAACGGCTTTCCACCGCTTCAAAGAAAAGGAATCGCATTTTTTATCGTGAACCAAGTCGTACACAAGCCAAGCAATGTCTGCACGTTCTGGCTCGATTTCCTGCAATGTCGGTAAAGTATTGAAGAAACCTCGGTTCAAAGCAACCGCTGTTTTCTTGCCCCATGCTTTGAGTATTCCGCCTTTGAAGATTAGCTGTGGAGCGAGCCTCTTGCGTGAAGACGAAAGGTAATCTGGCTTGGGATAGTTTGGGCGTGCACTCCAGTCCATCTTGGTCCGTTCTTCTGGTGCTTCCATATAATGCTCGAAGGGATTGCGGACATTTCCTGAAATGTAAACTGCTTGCACTTCAAGAGCACCAAAACCGATGACTTTCCCGCGATCATTGTACGAGCAGAGAGCGACGTCAATGTTACCAGCTGATTTTCCGTATTTGTCCTTCAGTCTCACCTCTATCAACGTCGTCCATTTCGAGCCTTTGGGAAAGAAGAATGATGCAGCATCTTCAGCTATCAACCACTGTTCACGGAACCGAATCGGACAGGTGATAACGACGTCTGTTCCGTCGTATATACTGCAAACTCCAAGAGGCTTGTTGGCCTTGTCCTTGGTGCACTTTGGCACCTTATTCCCAAACCGACAAAGTGCATTAGCTCGGCAATGCTCGGCTTCAGATGAAAGGTTGGTAGTTGGAAAACCGAAGACCTCGGCAAGTGGCTGTTTAATCATACTATTGTCCCCACTTGGGATAGGTTATTTCACAGCGCATATGCAATCGCAGGAAAGAATTCCTCATGCTCTCACCGCATATCATGTTAAAACCCGAGCAACATCGTCATGGAGGTGTCGTAAGCTGATGTCGCTCGGTTCGCCTTCGCTAGCTTTATTGACAGCAATGACGGTGTGTTCCCTTTCCTTTTCATGCTCCCGATTTGTGCGCGTGATTTGGCTCTCGACAGCCATTCCAGCCTCGGACCAGGGGTCGTCGGGAAGCAACCGGCGTTGAATCATGTAAACCGTGGCCAACGAGCTGGTTTCGATGTTGTTTCCGTTATGATTCATGTTCTCTTCCTCCCTGGTTCCTCATATTCATCTAACATCAGCGGTGACTGGCGGTCAACCCAGGGCCGGGCGGCAAGGACCGTCTCCACTCGCTCGCCGTCCCGGTACAGCCGGAATTCCAGGAAGTTGGTCAGAATGAGGTTGGGGAATGTGGAGCGGTAGCGCTTAAGTTGTTCGGACTCCTCGATCACGTCCAGCCGATCTTCCGTCGGCTTCTTAGCTTCGACATAGCCAATGATGCGGTCCGTGCCATTCCAGAGACGAAAATCGGGGTTCCCAGCATCGATGGGCTTTGGAAGGGTGGTGACGTGCACATGCGCCCGCCCGGTCGCTTGGGCTATAACTGTCAGCATTTCGGCAAGCGTCTGGTAGAAGCTTTCCTCCCTTGCGTCGCCTTGCAGGGCCACGGCGGAAAGCTCTTTGATGTATTTAGTGAATACTGGTCTATCGCTCATCTTGTCCCTATTTCTGCCGTTAGGCGCACTTTGTTAGCTGGATCCGTAGCCAAGCAGGAAACCCTCCCAAACTTATCTGACCTATTGTGTAACTTCCAGCAAAGCTCGTTCGCTTTATAATGTCGACTATTTCACTCGTTCGATAGGTCATCCGCAGTTGTCTCATCAAGAAGATAGGCGTTACCAGCCTTCGAACCAAGCTCTCCCCTGCAAGATTAGTCTTCAAAGCTTCCCGCACTTGACTGTCGTTGAAGTCTTGATACGTTTCATAGAGATATGCTGACCGGTCTTTCTTCATGATGCGAAATACTTCCTCGAGGCATTTTTCTGGGTTGTCCCATAGGTAAAAACTGCCCGTACAGGTGACAATATCAAAGAAATCATCCACATAGTTGGTATGCCGGACATCTCCGCACTGAATGTTGACGTTAATGCCCGTCAAGTTTTTCCTGGCGAGTTGAACCATTGCCTCGGAAATATCAAGTCCAAAGAGCTCAATACTTGAGTTTAACTGATGGACTTCGAACAGTAACTTTCCTGGCCCTGTTCCAATATCCAACAATCTTCCGTGCTCAATTCTGGATACCAAGTCACGCGCAATTTCTTGGTGCTGGCGTTCAATAGCTCTTGTTTGTGTCAGGTTGTTGT
Source organism: Coprothermobacterota bacterium (assembly GCA_026389415.1). Taxonomy (GTDB): domain Bacteria; phylum Caldisericota; class JANLFM01; order JANLFM01; family JANLFM01; genus JAPLHX01. The sequence continues at coordinate 5,370 of JAPLHX010000069.1, forward strand.
ACAGTCTCGCGGCAAAACCGGGAAGACTGACAAAGCTTTCTTGGCCTCTGCTTTTCATACTTCTCCTGCTTCTCCTGCGGATGTGCGCCTAACGATATGCGTCAGCCACGCACAAGTCGCGCCGACCAACCAAGACAACGACTGCGCTCAATACCGTTCGCTAACAGGCGCGCGCATTCGCGTCGGCTGGATGCCAATGTTAGGCACAATTTCCTTTTGGTTTTGCATTTTCGTCTCTATGTAGTCTTATTCGAATACTACTTTACCTGCCCCTGCTTCTTTGGTAAGTCTCTCGAACAAGCTTCTTTGATAACCATTGAATAAAACGTCAAACTTTTTCAACCGATATGACGAATGCTGCCAATAGTCGAGAGAACCTATCCTTACCCGTCTGGCACTCAAATGCCCTTCAGTCCATCCTGCATCTGCACAACAAATTCATCGAACTCATCCGAGTTCTAAACAGGCAGATCGGATCGATTCTATTATATTCTATCGGTTTGCCGGCGAAGGGATCGTCGAGATAGCGAAGGTAGAAGTGGAGATGAAGAATTAGGGACAGCTACTCATTTTTTGTCTCTTTTCCCTGCTTTGACAGGTCTTCCGGCTTTACCCCTTGCCGGTTTCAGTGGAAACCGTTTCTCCAGATCGTTGACGAATCCCTCATCCGCCAGAGGTCGATTGACGAAAGAGTCGCGACGAACGGAGTTTTAAAAGTGACTTCTTGTCCCAGCTCGGTTCCCGAAGCAGACCATCGGATTCGACAAGCCGATCCTAATCCGCCTTTACGGCATGATAAGCGGCGCTGGATCAGGGCGCCAATGCAAGGATTGATGCGGTTCCTTTCCCCGGCTGTCAAGAATAATTAGTGGATTAGCCTTTCATAGCAAAATAGATCACCAGGTAATGCAAGGCCGCTCCAAGGATTACCAGCAGGTGAAAGATCTCGTGGAAACCGAAGATGCCAGGAAAGTGGTTGGGCTTCTTGATAGCGTAAAACACCGCTCCCAGCGTATAGGCAAGGCCGCCACCAAAGAGCAGCAGTATCGAGTATAAGGGCAGGGCTGCCAGTAGTTGGTTCAAAGGGATAAGCAGCATCCAGCCCATCAGGCCGTAGATCACCGTGGTCAGCCAGCGTGGGCCGTGCAGATAAACAAGCGTGAAGACCAACCCGAGAATGACCAGCAGCCACTGCGCACCGATGATGCCCCAGCGCCACCAGCCATCCAGGTAGATATAGCTTACGGGTGTATATGCGCCTGCTATCATGAAGAAAAAGGCGATGAGGACCAGCCTACGCCAGGGGTTGCGCTCGTCTTCACCGGCTTTCTGCCCGTGGTAAATCGCGCTGCAGGTAAAGAGAAAGACAGCACACAGGCCGTATATGCTGGATAGAACGATCTTTGTTACAGAGCCGGAGGAATTACACAGCAGTACGACATAGCCGGCCAGCGACGCTACCGCTCCCAGCAAATGGGAATAGAAATTGACCCGGTCAGATTTTTGAAACGCCATAATTACACTCACTCATGTCTTTGCAAGGAGCCGCAGACGACGGTTCAAAACCGTGAAAAAAGCAATGCCATATCAAAGAGGACCACCGAATTCTGACAGCCTTTGTCCCTCTGAAATCACGCCTATACTTCATCAAAACCTATGCCAAATGTTTAAGTTCCCGCCCTTAATTCTGTTAGCAATTTGTTAGCTTCAAAAAGTGGCACGCCTAGAGAGATTCGAACTCTCGACCCTCGGTTCCGAAGACTGAACGTGGTTGTGCCGTCTGGTGCCATCAGATAGCATAATACCTTGCCTGGTCTGTGACCAACCCCGATTTTGTATCTGGTTGTGCCACCTAGTGCCATCGGGTGCTAAACAGTATGTTGGCAAAATCTGGGCTCATAGTCGAACCTCTATTTCCTTTACACAATCTGGCTTTTCGTTACTTCCGTGGCAGTAAATGAGAAATGAGGGAGGGTCAGCAAAACGATAAGGAGGCACACTCGGTAATCATTCTGAAATGGCTCTTATTGTGGCTCAGCCTAAAGGGTGACGGCATGCTTTCAAACCAAGTACACTACTGCCACGAAGTTGTGTCATATCAAGCGCGGGTCACCTCTATATCAATCGGAGCAGCCACACCTTCACGAATTATCGTCAGGAGCACCTTGCTCCCTAGATTGCCCCTAATCCTGAGCTGTATCTCGCCCTCTCTCATTTGCGAGTAACTGACCCCATCCACGGCAGTAATGATATCCCCTGGTTTAACGCCGGCTTCGTCAGCCGGTGAGCTTGCCGCCACTTTATCCACTCTGGCGCCTTTGTCAGTCAAGGTAAGTGAAACTCCGATACCTCCGCTGTTAAGCCGGACAAGATTAGCCCAGTCTGCGCTATCCGGTGTGGCTATAATAGAGCTAATCTTTCCGTCACGGATCTGTAACTCATAGCTGACATTGATGTAATCCATCCCCATGATGCGGGAATCGTCGCCGCTTACCTTCGTAGTAAACGTAACTTTATTGCCATCTACTTTGTAAGAGCTTGTGACCGAGTGTTTCTTATGCCATTTAACGGCCTCTCTTAAGACTGCTTCGTATTGGTCCTTTCCTTCTAACTTTACTCCAGGCGGATCCTGGCTGAAGACTACGTCATCCGACAGTAGACTGAGACATCTCTCGATATCGCCACTGTCAGAAGCTTCGATAAAGGTTTTTGCAACAGCTTCGGGATTCATTGGCATGGGAGTTTCGGCTACTCCACTGCACCCTGCTAACAAAGTAGCCGCTACCAGCAAAATAACAAGAACCTTTTTCATCGTTACCTCGATTACAGAAGCTACCGCCATGATATATCAAAAGTTGACCATGGCAAATGGAAGTAGACTTCGTTATCCCTTGACAAAGGACTGGCGTAAACCCCTAGCCAACTCAGGGGTTCTTAAGCCAAATCTACTGCAGCTTGAAGCTGTTGATTTCCATATTGAAACTGGTTTGGGCATTGTCGAATATTGCCACCGATGCACTACAGATTATGATCTATATATTGCTGTCTTTCTCCATGATTACAGTCCTCCACTTGGTTGTATAGACTCTGAAGGCCGGAGCCGTGAAAAAACGCTGGTTTTGGTGGATATTCTATACTTTAGAAAAGATCCAAAGGGGGGTAGAGATGAAGAAGCTTGTCTTACTATTGGTGGTCTGTTTGTTCGTTGTGACTGGTGTACTCCCGCTTTATGGAGCCAACACCAAGACCATTGTCTTGACCGTGGATGACCCCGGCGCCTTGGTGAACGGCGACGCCATCCAGCTTGATGTGGCTCCCTTCATCAAGGATGGCCGGACCTTCGTGCCCTTGCGCTTCGTTGCGGAGCAACTGGGAGGGGAAGTCACCTACGACACGAAGCCGGATGGCACGGTCAATACGATCACTATCCGAACGGAAGCGGAGGCTTTGGGGCTGACTGAAAGCGAACAGGAAACCATTCGGCAGTACAGGGAAGCCGAGTATGCGCGCGTCTACGACTTGCTGGATTTCGCCATCACCAGCGATGAGGTCTGGGCGGAGCTGGATGCGGAGTTCTACGGAATCTGGATGATCGGCCTAGAAAAGGAGCGAGCGGCGCAATACGAGGAAGCCGCGATGGAGTACCAATCCGCCTTTGAGGCGCCGCGGTACGAGATCTCCTCCTACAACGCGCTGCTCCCCCTGGGCCGGGTGCTGCTGCTGGCAAATCAAATGCTGGAAGCGCGGATCGTGCTGGTGCAATTCATCTCCGAAGCGGAAAGCGAGCTTTCCGGGGAAACGAATCTGGAGTGGGGGCTCACGGAGGAAGGGGCAGCCCTGCTGCGAAAGGACGTTGAATTCGCACAATGGCTGCTGGCTATCGCGGAACGATAGGCCATGATTCGAACTGCTTGAGGGTTCGCTAACCTCTGGACGCTGATGAAGTGGGCTCCTAGCCGGCGTCTCCCTTTCCCGGTAGGTTGAGGCCGGTCGAATCGGTGATCAGGAGCGAAGGCTGATCGAGGGCGGCACGAATGTCTTTCGACAGGCTAAACAGCGCTTGAAAGCAGCGGCCGTCCAGGTATTTTAATCCTCCCATCAGATTCTCCGCGATTTGGCGGTCGATGGCCGCGGGAGAATGTGCCGATGGATCAATCCCCTCGGAGCAGAGGGCAAACCCCCAGGGCGTATCGAAAGACGGTACATAGGCTGCGTAGGAATCCACCCGGGCAAAGACGGAACGCAGAGTGTGGCGGATCGCCCGATGGACTTCCAGCGAGCTTTGTCGCAACAAAGACGCTTGCAGGGCGAAGATCCCTTGTGGAGCCAGCCGTTGCTGCACCAAAGCAAAGAACTCCTGTGTAAAGAGCCTCACCGAGGGACCGCCTGCGAAGGGGTCGGTCAGGTCGGATAGGATCACATCGTACCGTTGTTCCGTGGCTGCGAGAAGTTGGCGGGCGTCGCCGAGGTGTAGCTGCACACGCGGATCCTGGAAGGCGCCAGCGCTCCATTCCGGTAGATAGGTCTGACAAGTTTCGATCACATCGTTATCCAGGTCGAACATCTCCACCGAATGAACGCTCCGGTGGCGCAGGACCTCCCGCAAGGTGGCTCCTTCGCTCCCGCCAATCACCAAGACCCGGCTTGGTGCAGGATGCAGCAGCAGGGCTGGGTGCACCAGGGCTTCGTGGTAAATGTACTCGTCCCGTTCTGCAGACTGCACATCGCCATCCAACAGAAGCATGCGACCAAAGACGGGCGATTCGATGATCTCCAGCATTTGGTAAGGCGTGGCTTTTTGGAAAAGGAGGCGATGAAACCCATGCAGGTGAACTTCGCTGGAGCCGAAGGTATCGTGATACCACTGCCATTTGGGTGTCAATTCCGTAGTCATATTTGGTGTCACCTCCAGGACGTTCTGCCTACTTTGACGATGATTCCTACTAATGAAAACATTCCAATCCCTCTACAACAACAGTGTTACGCTGCGAATATTGTATTTGATCCCAGGTGCAATGACCTATTTCCTTTCGAGCAAGTAAGTCCCGGAAACCGCTTGGCAGCAGGGATGTTATTTCTTCAGCGCGTCCGCGATCGCTTTCGCCCAGGTCGTGATAGCGGTCCAATCCCGGAAATCACCAGTCGGGGCTTTGACGGCTTTGATGGCCATCTTTTCGATGAAACTGATTTTCTTGGGGTCGATCATTCCGTGGAAGAGGGCAATATCGCGCGGCTCGATCTGGTCTGCGATCGGTTTGAGTTTCTCGGGGAAGCGGAATTCTTGCGTCAAAGTAGACGGATCTCCTGCGCCGGTGGGGCCGTCGGAGAAGAGCCAAACCGGCTGCCGGCTGAGTGCCTGTTCATGATCCTGCAACAGCGCTGCCGCTTCTTTCAGCCACTGCCCGATGTAGATACCGCTGCCGATCACCACTGCCCCGTAGGTGTTCAGATCGCTGACGCGGCGAGCTTGTAACACCTCAACCTTGAGCCCCTCCTGGCCCAGCACCTCGCCGATTTTCTCGGCGATGCCGGCGGTCGCGCCGTATTTGCTGGCATAAGCGATTAGAACCGTTTTTTCCATGGTGATTTTTTTCTCTTTCTGGATCAAATATGGAAGACTGTTCAGTTTGAAGACTATCTTACTCGCGCGAGACATTCGGTGCGGTACGGCACAAGAAGGCAATGGCCCGCGGCAGGAGCGGTTCCTACCCTCGATCGTGGTAAGCTAGGTCGAACTCCACATCGTCATGGGTTCTAGGAAATGGAAGGTCTAAGGCGGCTTCCTCCATGTCTGTCATGGGGGTTTGAGCTTATTGGAGGTCACTGTACCCTTCATCGAACTGCTGCTGTGATGAGGCGAAAAAGAGGTGAATGGCGTTGAAAAGCGATGAGATTCTGGATTTTCTCAAGCAACACAAGAAAGACCTCGAAACACGGTTTTCCGTAAGTCGCATCGGCTTGTTCGGTTCTATCCTTCACGATTCTGCGGGCGACAAGAGCGACGTGGACATTTTAGTCGAATTGGCTCAACCCACCTTCGATCACTATATGGATCTAAAATTCTTCCTTGAAGGTCAGCTTGGACGACCCGTCGACCTCGTGTTGGCCGATTGCTTGAAACCGCGCCTCAAACCAATCATCGCCAGCGAGGTGGCCTATGCTTAGGGACTTCCGCCTCTATATCGATGACATTTTGGAGGCCATTCATCAAATCAGAACCTATGTGGCGGACCATGACGATACGACATTTACCACCGACCGAAAAACCCAGGACGCTGGTATCCGAAACCTTGAAGTCATCGGCGAGGCAGCGGGAAATCTGCCCGAGCAAATCCAAAAGACTGCGCCGGAGATCGATTGGCGCAAAATCCAAGGATTACGCAACCTCCTCATCCATGAATATTTCGGCATCAATCTGCCTATCGTATGGGACGTAGTGCAGAATAAACCGGATTCGCCGGAAGTAACATGTCGCAACCTTGCCGAAAGAACCGCCGAACTAGACAATTAGGAGATTCTTTAGTAAATCAAACTGGCTGCCCACACTGGTTAGTAAATAGAACCTTTCAAGCTGTTTTTTACCACACTTTCTGGCTCAGAAAGAAAAAACCTCCTGCCTCCATTGCCACCCCGCTATTTTCCTAATCCGATCCGATTCGCCCAATGACGGCAGAAGCTGATCAATGAAGGAGTTGTTTCCTCCCAAGCACAATTAGCACGTAATTTGGGCTACTCCCGAGCGAGAATCACGCAGATTCTGAGTCTCTTGAAGCTACCACCGGATAAGATTGAGTACTTAGCCACAAAAGGGGAGTTCTTATCGGATAAAAACCTATGTGAGAGGAGACTCCGAGAGTTACTAAAAAAACAACACCATTGAGTAGGTTGCTCAATTGAGAATTACTCTTCATTGCGACTTTAGGAGATTCAAAATGGAGAAAGCGCCAAGGCATTCGAGGCGTTTCAGTTCTATTTGGATATG
>JAPLHX010000143.1 GCA_026389415.1 Coprothermobacterota bacterium
GAGAACCACTGGGGTATAGCTTGAACCTAGCGCCCGGAACCGACGCCCGCACAGTGGAGTTCCTCCCCTATGACGGAGAGGAGTGGCAGCCGGTTCCGGAGTCAGGCTTTGCTCTTCGCGCTGGGGACCGACTGCGAACCAAGGACCCAAATAAGATCGTGTCCATCAAGCTGACGGCTGGGGAATCCACCCTTTGCGGTACACGGATCGCCCGCGGGACGATCTCCTTCGGCAAAGTGGTAGACAACCAAAAATATAAAACCACTAAAATCTTACTCGAATCAAACCCCGGTGGAATAGGCGGGATACTAGCCCCCGCCGGACTGGCGATTGATATTCTCACGAATGATGTCGCAAATCCTCCGCGAGTGGAAGTCCGCACTCAAAACGCGGTGATCACCGTTTTGGGGACGGCGGCGGTGATCGAGGAGATAGAGAACGAGACATCGGTGAAAGTACTGGAAGGTGCCGTGCAGACGATCGCGTATGGGAACGGCGCCAGCCAGGTGCTGGCCGCTGGTCAAGCCATCACCGGCAACGAACAGGGTTTTAGCGCGATAGCCTCGTTCGACATGGCCGCCGAGTTGGCCAAGTGGGGACCGCTGGAAGGGATTGTGGCTTCCCCCTCTGCCTCCATTCAGCCCAGTAGTGAAGTACCAACTGGGATTTCACCCACTGCCACTGCGCTACCAACCCCGCAACCTACCAGCAGCGGGATTTTCCTCGGCCTTTCCACCCAGTGGTGGATCGTAATCGGAGCCGGTCTGGGCTTGCTGCTGCTGGCGATCCTGGTCCTGGTGCTTATTTTGCGCAGCGGACGACGACAGCGCCGGGTTCCCTTTGCCTACTCTGTTCCTCCGATCCCCGGTCCGGTCGCGATTCACTGCCGGGCTTGCGGCACAGCACTCCCTGGCGGACAGCGTTTCTGCGGGAGCTGCGGTGCGGATTCCCTAATGACGGTCGCATCCCCGGTGGCTCCCATGATCGTTCCTCTGATAGTTCCTGCGGGGAATGTCTGCCCGGTCTGCAGTCGTCTGATGAACCCGGGGGACCGGTTTTGCCAAGGTTGCGGTAGTGCGCTCCCGGGAGGCCCCACATGACCGCCAATCGTTTCTGTCAATCCTGCGGTGCTCCGCTAATCCCCGGCTACCGATTCTGTGAAGCTTGCGGCCAGCCGATTGTTGCCAACGGCGCGGGGGCGCCCCGTCCGCCCATGGCCTCCCCTGACAGGGTTCGCTCGGCACCCGCCGGCAGCAACGTGGCTGTGGCCTTGCTGGTATTCCTGTTGATCCTGGCAATCGGTGCAGGAGCGATCTGGTGGTTCCTCTGGCCGAAAAGCCCGACCTCGACGGGACCCAGCGCCACGCCTTCGTCTCCGTTTTCCTACTCCCCGACCCCATCCCCCAGCGCTTCCACCCCGTCCTTCAGCCCCTCGCCCTCACCCACACCCACGCCGAGTCCCACACCCACTCCATCTTCCTCGCCCAGCCCAACGGCCACCCCTCCCTCCAGCCTGACTCCGACTCCTTCAGCCACACCCTCCCCTAGCCCCTCACCCACACCGAGCCCCTCGCCCACCCTAACAGCTACGCCTTCCGTTACGCCGACACCCACGGAAACGCCCACGCTTCCCACCCCTTCCACCTCCCCGGCGGTCGTTGTCGGTGAGCTCCAAGCGCAAAGCTTTGTGTTCCAGTTTCTGGACACCTTAAAGAACGGCCGCCTCTCCACCGCCGGCCTGATGGTCAGCGAACACTTCAAAACGCTGGAGCCATTCTATTTCTCCGTTCCCACCAACTTCTACTCCAGTTTGGAATATCAGATCACTCGCACGGAGAAAGCGGGAGAGACGGTTTGGGTCTATACCTATGAAACCTGGACCGGTGGACCGGGGAATTACAAGTACCTGGTGATCGCCGGGGCGGAAACCCTTTTAATCGACGAGGTGCAACCGGCGGAGTAATCTCCACCATGAAAACGGCGCGAGTTTTGGCCATCCCATGACGGATCCCGGCTACGAATTCTACCTGGCAAGCAGCCTGGTTCTCTTTTTCCTGTTGGGCGTACTGTTCGCCTGGAGACGAGGCTTCTCGCCGGGAAAGACTGCTGTGATCCTTGGCCTGGTGGTGTTTGACGCGCTGGTGGGAGCCCGGCTTTGGAATCTGGTCACCAATCCGACATATTACGTTGGGCAGCCTGATGCCTGGTTCCGCCTGCACTTGACCGGTTTTTCGCTCTACGGAGGTTTGCTGCTGGGTGCAGGCACGGGACTCTTGCTGACTCGTTTCTTTCGCTGGCCACCTTTACGGTTGGCAGACGCGCTGATCCCCGCAGTAGGGCTGGCGATCGCGGTGGCCAAAGTCGGCTGCTTCTTCAATGGCTGCTGCTACGGGTTGCCCACCGACTTGCCCTGGGGGGTCACCTACCCGTCCGGTAGCCTACCCTATCTGGATCAGTTCTCCCGCGGCTGGATTCTGTTTTCCGCGCAATCCATGCCCGTGCACCCCACCCAGCTTTACGAAGCCCTGGCGGGTTTGTTGGGGGGTGCGGGAGCTATCTGGCTGCTGAACAAGAAGCTGCCGGACGGCGTGATCTTCTGGGCTTTCGTGCTCTGGTTTAGCGCCTGTCGCTGGTTGATCTCCCTGTGGCGTGCATCCGGTTCGATTCTGCCGATCCGTCATTGGTTGGACCCCGTCCTCTACGCCTTGCTGATCGCCATCGCAACCCTGATGCTCGTCCGCAGCGCGCGGATCGCGGGCCGGATGCACGCCGGCATTGGATTCCGTCCTGCTCGCTGAGAACTCCGCCAGTCGATTTTTGCAGCCGGTGCAACGACTGCGAATCTCCGTCGAACGAAATCGACCGGTCGATATCCAATGAAATCGAGACCAAGGACAGCCGTGATCTTTGCCAACCCGTACCACCAAAACGAGGCAGTAAAAAAAGACTTGAAGGAGGAAAACGGAAATTGATTCCAGAGATTCGTCCCTACCGGGATCGTGACGCCGAGCTTGTCGTGCGGGTCGGTAACGCGGCCTGGCCCGATCACCCGATGACCGTAGAGGAGCTGCGTTTCAATGACGCAAATCGGGATGCCAAATGTCGCCATGCCCGTTTTGTGGCAGAGGAAGGGGAACATGTGATTGGTGTTGGCAACTATGGCCAATTCCCCGACATGTACCACCCCCGCAAATTCTATATCGAGATCTCCGTCCACCCGGACCGGCGCCGCCAGGGAATCGGCTCGGCGCTCTACGCCCACCTTTGCACTATTCTGCAGCCATTCGATCCGCTCAGCCTGAGAGTGTGGGTGCTGGAAACCTACCCCTCCTGTTTGGCGTTCTACCAGAAGCGTGGCTTTGTGGAGGATATGCGGTTGGGGGAATCGATTTTAGATCTAGACACCTTTGATTTCGCCCCCTATGAGGGTCTTGCCGACCGGTTGGAAGGGGAAGAATTGTTTATCAAAAGCCTGCATGAATTGGAATCAGACCCACAGCGGAATCGGAAGGTCTTCAACTTGCATGAAGAGGTGATTTCCGATGTCCCTTACCCGGAAGAGCACACCGAAATGTCCTTCGAGTACTTCGAGAAGGACTTCCAGAGTCCGAACCTGCTGCCGGATGGCTATTTGTTGATGGTTTGCGGGGAAGAATATGTTGGGATCTCCAACCTCTGGCGCTTCGCTGTAGCCGGCGACTTTCAACAAGGAATCACCGGGGTCCGCCGGGCGTACCGCCGCCGTGGAATCGCGTTGGCCCTGAAACTGGCCGGCATCCGCTACGCGAGGGAACAAGGAAAGCATCATATCCGGACGAACAATGAGATTAGCAACCAGCCGATGCTGGCTTTAAACGAGAAGTTGGGGTTCGTGCGACAGCCGGCCTGGATTAGTTTGAGGAAAAGGCTGAAAGAAGAAGCCTAGTGCCAGTCACGATTCGCCCTCGCAAAGATTCCGACTGGGAAGGATTGGTGGAGACCGCAAATGCCGTATGGCCCGACCATCCGATCGATGGGGAGGAATGGCGTTACTTCGATCAGCATCAGGATTCTAGATGCCATTACAGGATTTGGGTAGCAGAAGCAGAGGGAGCCATCGTTGGCTACGGCGAGCTCAGTCAAAATCCGGAGATGTACCATCCCCGCAAATACGAATTAGAACTTGCTGTGCGACCGCAGTACCGCAGGCAGGGGATCGGATCTACCCTCTACCGGAAACTCTTGCAAGAAGTACAACCCCACGATCCCTTATCGTTTCGGGTGTGGGTATTGCAATACTATCCAGAATCGTTGAACTATTTCCAAAAACGCGGCTTTATCGAGGAACAACGCAACTGGGAGTCCGTCCTGTATGTAACGGCCTTTGACTTCACTCCTTACGAGGGATGGACTGAAAAACTGGAAGTGAATGGATTTTTCCTTCGCAGCTTCCGTCAGTTGGAAAATGATCCGCAACGGAACCACAAGATTCATGACCTGTTCAACACAGTTCTCTTCGATATTCCTTTTTCCGATCCAGTGACTGAACTTCCCTTCCAGACCTTCCAACAAAACCTGCAGCGACCGACCATGATCCCGGATGGATACTTCCTGATGGTGTACGGTGATCTGTATGTGGGTATTAGCAACCTCTGGCGCACAGCGAATCCGATGGACGTGGAACAAGGAATCACCGGGGTCCGCCGGGCGTACCGCCGCCGCGGCATCGCGTTGGCCTTGAAACTGGCCGGAATCCGCTATGCGAGGGAACAGGGAAAGCACCGTATCCTGACGAACAATGAGACTGGCAACCGGCCGATGCTGGCCCTCAATGAGAAGCTGGGGTTCGTGCGACAGCCGGCCTGGATCAGTTTGAGGAAGATGCTCCCAGGCAGCGGTACCTAAAAGAACGAAGGGTTTTGATCAAGATCAGCAGGACCAGGGATACAAGATCGGTGGGCAGGATACTGACAGAAGACACAAAGACACACTGCAGGCTGCACGCAGATCACCGCAGACATTACAATAGGCCAAGAGAGAACTGTCAAGAAAGGAGGGCATCATGAACGGCAAAATCCTGGTTGTTTACGCCAGTCGTGCCGGGTCCACGCGTGAAATCGCGGAAACGATCGCGGGGATATTACTCGAACAGAATCAGGAAACAGAGGTCCGCCCAGTGCAGGAAGTGAAGGACC
>JAPLHX010000083.1 GCA_026389415.1 Coprothermobacterota bacterium
GACGATGGTCTCGGACAACATCTCGGCCGCGCTTTGTCGACACGGAGTGGCATAAATTCAACTGACGGAAGTGGGACATTTTCGAGTGGCGTTGACACGGGGCGAAGGACTGACAGAAAAGAGATCATGGGGGTAAGAAGGGAGAGGTTTAAGAGACAGGCTCGGACATCTCAATGATAGGCTTTCAAGTTGAGTCTTCTGATAGCGATCTGAATGATCTCATTCAGCAGAGCTGCGCCGTCCTTTCCCTCTGCGCGAGCCATGAAGCCAATATAGCTATTAGGTTTCTCCTTGGGTGTGCACATCAACCCCGCGCAAGTGTTCCCCTCCAACAAGAATGGCCCGTCCTCGGTCAATATCGTATCAATTCGGCCAAAGTCCTGAAAACCCAGCACGTGGTAGGCCCGGAGCGCCAATTGCTGCATCATGTGGGTCTCTTCAGCAGCCAGCGGAGCAGGACAAAGGAAGGTATCGATTTCTAACTCCTTTCTCTCGAAAGTTAGTGTGCTATCCCTATCGCTATACACAATCTCTAATGGAGGAAGGGCTCTTGCGTTCTCATTTCCCAGGACACCCAAGGTGATTTCTCTCCCTTGAAGGAACTTCTCTATGAGGACTGGTTGACCGATAGTCTCAAGCCTTTCCACAACTCCGCTGACCAGTTGGTCGTAGTTATGAATGATGGATGCGTCGTTGATCCCCGCGCTGCCTCGGCCGGCTACCGGCTTGATGAAAAGCGGATACTGGAATGGCGGGACGCTCTGAAACACCTCACAGTCCTTCTCTGATCTGGCCACACAGAAAGGCGATGTCGGGAGGCCTGCCTGCTGCCAGAGCCTTTTCGCCAGCGATTTGTCGGTGGAGATGGCTATGGTGAACGTATCGGATCCCACATAGGGTATTTCCAATTCTTCAAGCATCGCGGCTTCTACCAGGCTGGAAACATTGAAGACAAGATCAACTTGGGAAGCCTGTAGATCGTTGATGAAATTGGGGCCCCAGCGAATCTGACGGATGCTATAACCAGCTTCGGTCAGCGCTCGTTCGTGATGTTCTACCTCGGCATCCGTCTTGTCAACGACATTATCGGTGCCAATGAACTTTTCCTGAATTGCAAAATTCCCCCGTTTTTTGTTCAGTAAAACGATTCTCAGTCTTGCCATCGTAATTTGCGCTCTTTCATCTTCTCTCTTGTTCCTGCCGCCCAACGTATTATGGACCGCAGTTCCCAATTAATGAAATGCTATCGACACGGGTTCCGTGGGTCAAAGCCTTTCCTGTCGGAATACAGACGGATTTATCCTCGGGTTTCCCATCGTTAACCGGCCAAGCGCGCGTTGAGTAAACTTTTGGAGATTGGAGTTGTTAGCTAGAGAGCTAATCTGCATGAGCGGCGATTTCCACAAAACGCAGGTTTCGGGGGGAGTGGTGACGAGTACATCTTTTGTGGTTCCAGGCATGCTAAATCGTTGCCGAAGTGGAGCGCAACATCGCTCGTAAAGTTCACAAGGCACTGACGTTCACGCGTGATGTGATTCTCCGCGCCAATTTGCGGGTTTTGCGCGATCCGCAAATAGAGGAAGTCTGGGGGTTAGTTCAAGGATGTTGTTTAATTGTCAACTAACCGCTCCATCGGGCTTTTCATGGTAAGAGGGGGGCGATATTCCGTATTTCCCGGTCCATTTCCGATCATCCGATGCATTAGAGGAGCAATCCACGCTCGTGCCAGGAACTCGCTCTGGGGCTTCCTCAACGACCGATACTGCCTCCAGAAGAAATATTGCCGACCCTCTTGTCCGGGAAGATCGCTGCTACTTGACGCTGGGCACGATCCAGCGAAACATCCAGTATCGAATTTCCTGGTTTCACCAACTCTGCCAGGAAACGCTAAAATTCAAGACTTGACCCCACGCGTTCATTGCTTTGATGTGTGAAACCGAAAAAATAGAACCGCCCTTCTTTTTTCAGGTGCGGAAGGGTTTCAAGCTCAGGACGAGAGGGATCAGCAGGTAGAACCAAGTGGCCTGGCTGGGGGCAATGAAAGCCAGGACGCCGGCCCCCAGGCAACAGAAAGGCACAATAAACCCGCGCCGGCGCCCCCTGTTGATGATCTCCCGGCTAAGGCCGGGGTCTACCAGGCGGTGGCCGGCGGTGGCATAAAGCCAGTTTAGGGAAACAAGGAGACCCAAGGCTAGCAAGTTTCCGGCGATGATCAACTGCACGATCCAGTCTCCAGAAGCGTCCCCCAGGAGGTCGGTGGTATAAGGCATCAAGACCACGAAGAGCAGGATCCCAAGACTGATCGTGATTTGGCGGTGATCCGTGCAACGGTAGTACCCATACATGCGGTGGTGAGTGACCCAGAAGATCGAATGCAGCCAGAAGCTCTGGTAAAAGACCAAGACGGGCTCC
>JAPLHX010000201.1 GCA_026389415.1 Coprothermobacterota bacterium
TTCAGACTGACGAGGGACATCTTGCCTTTCGTTCCCGATTGGAATGCCCGCGAGACGGGCGCATGCAATCCCCGCCGCATCCATCCGGTCCTGCAGTGACTGCGGGGCGCTGTCTGGTGGAAGGCGGTTTTGTCAAGTCGATCTAGCCTTGAAAATGGACGATCCGAAGGAATTCCGCAGCCGAGAGACTGGCGCCGCCAATCAAAGCACCGTCCAAATTGGGCATCGCCATTAAGGTATCGATATTAGATGCCTTGACACTCCCGCCGTAAAGAATGCGAATCGCTTCACCCACAGCGGAGCCCCAGCGTTCCATGGCCAGGCCGCGCAGGATTGCATGAACTTCCTCCGCCTGTTCCGGTGTGGCATTGCGGCCGGTGCCAATGGCCCATACCGGCTCGTAAGCGATCACTAAAGAGGTGGTAGTCTCCGCAGACAGCGCGAAGACAGCTTGGAACTGACGTTGCACTACAGCCAATGTCTGCCCCGCTTCCCGGTCCTCCCATCGCTCGCCCAGGCAGAAAATGGGCGTCAGGTTCCACGCCAAGGCACGGGCCACTTTCCGCGCCAGGCATTCGTCGGATTCCAGAAAGAATTGCCGCCGTTCTGAATGGCCGACGATGGCGTATTCCACTCCAAGTGAGGCGAGCATTGGCGCTGAGACTTCACCGGTGAAGGCTCCGCTATCCTCTTGCCAGACATTTTGTGCTCCAATCTTCACCGGACTCTCCCTGGTTCGACGCACCGCTTCCGCCAGATAGGGGAAGGGGGGGCAGAGGACTACAGTCCGATCCAGTTCGAGTGGAACGTTCGCCACGATCTCCGCAATTAACGTTATCGCTTCATCGAAGGATTTGTGGCATTTCCAATTCCCGACGAGGATCTTGCGCCGTTTCATCAATCACTCCCTGGTTGGCCGAGCAAAGACTCTGGTGTGAAGGGGAAGGGGAGCAGGCTGCTGCTGTCGGTCAGCATTCGTTCCCCAGCCAAATTTGCCAGCAAAATGGGCATCCCTGGGGCCAACTCCACCAGCACCTGGCGGCAGGCACCGCAGGGGGAAGAGAAGGTGGGGGCGTTGGTCACAATCGCCAGGGCGAGGAATCCACGTTCTCCCATGCTATAGGCGGAGAACAAAGCCACTCGTTCCGCGCAAATGGTCAGCGGGTAACTTGCGTTCTCGATGTTTATGCCGCGATAGATTTTGCCGGATGCTCCAAGCAACGCTGCACCCACCGGGAAATGTGAATAGGGGGTGTAGGTCATCTCCCGCGCTGTCTTGGCTTCTTCCATTAAACGATCCCAATCAATCATTCGCCTCTCCTTGCGGCAGGTTCACTTCAATCTTTAGCAGACGGTTTCCCGCCATTTCCGACACGCGGAAGGCAATTCCCTCGAAGGTGATTTCTTCCCCCACTTTGGGTATGTGCTGGAACAGACTGTAGAGCAAACCCCCAATCGTGTCATATTCTTCCGAGATCAGTTCTCGAAGTGCCAGCTCTCCCAACTCGCGCAAGGTCAGGCCGGCTGATACCATGTAACGACCGGTTCCCAATAACTGAACGGGTTCCGCTTCTTGATCGTGCTCGTCGTGAATCTCCCCTACAATCTCTTCCAGTAGATCTTCCATCGTCACCAGGCCTTCCAAGCCGCCGTACTCATCCACCACCAACGCGATTTGTGTTTTTTTGCGCTGCATTTCCGCCAACAGCTCGGAGATTTTTTTACTCTCCGGCACAAAAAAGGGTCTACGCAGGACCGAGCTCAGTGGTATATTTCCCTTTCCCTCCAGACAATAGGGGATGGCATCCTTTTCCAGCAGGACTCCCATGATGCTATCCATCGTTTCATGCCAAACCGGCATCCGGGAATGACCCGTTTCTACCATCCGGCGCAGCGCTTCCTCCAACGGGCGTGTGTCTTCGATCGCCACCACATCAAGGCGGGGAACCATCACTTCGGATACTTCCTTCTCCTTAAAATCGAATATGGAGGAGATCATCTCCCGTTGCGTAGTCTCCATCGAATCCACTTCTTCCCGAAAGTCCGCTAAGACGCGGACATCCTCCTCGTCTTGGGGATCGTTGGATGCGCGCAAGCGAAACACTCTCTGCGCGATCCATTGCAAAGCGCCTGCTAATGGTCGCAGAATACGGGCTGCAGACAAAAGAGGGAAAAGCCGCACCAACGTTTCCAACGGACGACTGACGCCGACCGTGCGAGCGACGAATTCCGCCAGTACGAGCAAAATGGCCCCCAATACGATCAGACCCCAGAACCAGCCCGGAAAGGATTGGAAGTGCGAGATCCACCAGAAGAAGAGGACCGCGTAGAGGAACAGAAACAAGTAATCCCCGACCAACAGGATGGAGAGCATCGGGCCGGGAGATTCCCTCCAGGCGAGGAGATGGTGGATGCGTGGATGTTCTGATGCCAACTCCCGCCGTAAACGATTCTTGGAAATAGCAAGAAAAGCCGCACTGCAGGCTGAAAACCCCGCAACACCGAGCAGCGCGATTAGGATCAACAGCGGACCAACAAATGTACTCCAATCGTTCAAGCGGTACCAACCTCTGCTGATCGATTATACCGGTTTGGCCAAGCGCAGACCAACACGCCTAACAGATCGAACCGTAGCGTTTAGCACCACCAGCTCCCCATTGGGAATCGGAAAACGCTGACCGGCGAGCGGGATTGCCCCACTGATCTCTTCCAATGCGCCACCTAGAGTATTGGCATGCACTGGTAGGAAAACTTGCCATCGCTGGGCCAACTCGCGCAAAGGAATCCGCGCGTCCAGAACCCATTCTCCCTCTTCTCCCGGTACAATCAGAACCCGCGGCTGCTCGAATTCGTCCCAAATCTCCCCCACGATCTCTTCGGTTAAATCCTCCAGCGTAACGAGACCCGCCACCCCTCCCCGTTCGTCCAACACGCAGACGATACTTGTTTGCACGGAACGCATCTGCTCAATGGCCTGGGCAATCGGCAAGCTCTCCACTAAAAAGGTGACCGAACGAGCATACTCCTTGGCTTGTGCGCTGACCGGCGGCGAAATCCCTAAGAGGTCCTTCAAAAAGAGAACCCCGGTCACCTGGTCAGGGTTTTCGGCGTAGAGGGGAAAACGGGAAAAGCGAAGACCACGACATTCTTCCAGCACCTTGGCAACCGATTTTGTCTCCGGGAAAGAGTGCATCTCCACGCGGGGAACCATCACTTCTGCCAAAGTTAAATCGGAAAAACGAAGGGCATTGCCCAGCATTTCTCGTTCGCCAGCGCCGTAAGCATGGGCCAGCGTTTCCAGCTCTTGCCGAGAGGTGTACGAATCATTCCGACCAAACAGAGGGAACAGGCGACGGAAGAAAGCCAGGAACCCATTGATCAGGAAGCTAACCGGCCAAAACAGTAGAAAAAGTACCAACAATGGATAGAACAGCAGACGGGAGGTGTGCCCTGGAAACCTTGCTGCCAGACCCTTAGGGATCAGCTCACCCGCGTAGAGAGTCAATACGGTCACCACCACCATGGCGATCACTGTCCCGCTTGATCCCCACCAGGAAAGGAATAGCGATGTAATCGCCACAGAACCCGTGATATTAGCCAGGTTGTTACCCAACAACAGTGGTGTAAAAAAGCGTTCCGGTTTTTGCCATAGACTCGCCATCAACCTGGCTTGCTGGTTTCCTGCTTTGGCCTGCACCCGCATTCGACTTTTGTCCAGCAATGTAAAGGAAGTTTCCCCCGCGGAGAATATTGCGGAGGCGACCAGGCAAACTAAAAACAGAAGGATCTCGGTCAATGCTGAGCCCTGACCAATTCCACGCGCTGTGGTGTGGCTTTCAGGACGACCAACTGCCATTCACCCAGACCGATCCGTTCTCCTTTTTGCGGAACGTGCCCCAGAGTTTGCACGATATACGTTGCCAAATTGTCAGATTCCTCTGGAAGCTCCAAACCCAGTGGACGCAGATCCTCTCGTCCGATTCCGGCGTGAAGCAGGAGCGCTCCGTCTTCGAATCGCTTCCAGGTGAAGCGAATTGTGTCATGTTCGTCCCAGATCTCCCCCACAATCTCTTCCAGCAGGTCTTCCAGTGTGACAAGGCCGGTCGTGCCTCCGTATTCGTCCAACACCAAAGCAATGTGACTCTGATGCGAGCGAAACTCGGCTAAAAGGTGAGCCAGTTGGATCCCTTCCGGTACGGCAAAAACCGGACGCAACAGTGCTTTTATATCCGTTGCCTCACGATGGGCAACCAAATCCTTGGCGTAAAGGATACCGACGACCTGATCCAAGGTCCCTTCGTACACGGGAAGGCGGGAAAGACCCTGTTGTTTCAGCAAAGAAACAGCTTCCATGGGGGAGGCCTTCGATGGTAAGGCAATCATTTGTGGACGAGGAACCAGGATCTCTCCGGCGGTTTTTTCGCCCAAAGACAGGATTCCTTTCAGATAGTGCAGCTCCAGCGTCGTGACCAAACCATCCTGAGCTCCTTGCTCGGCTATTGCCTCCATTTCTGCCCGATTCAGCGGGGGGAGTTTTTCGGTCGATCGACCGACCAGGCAATTCACACTTCGCTCTCCCGCCCAGCGAAACAACTGAGTTATGGGAGAAAGAAGAAAGATCAGGACGCGCAGAGGTAGAACCAGGAAAAGAGCTGTCCCTTCCGGGATCGAAACGGCGATGGTCTTCGGCAGGATCTCACCAAAAAGCAATACCAAGGCTGTCATCACCACCGTAGCCCAACCCAGCACGGGTTCTCCCCATTGCGCCAACACATAAGCAGTTGCCAAGGAGGAGAATGTTACATTGGCCAGTGTATTGCCCATAAGGATTAAGGATAAAAAGTGAAGCGGCTGTGCGACCATCTTCGAAATCCGAGCAGGGATCGCGGAGGGCATTCGTTCTTTTCCCAAAGAAAGGAATGCCGTCTCGGAGGCGGAAAAAATGGCCGAGCAAATCAAGAGAAAAACCAAGAACGCAGGGATCATGTCAGATAGTTATACGCTCGGTCTTCCATCGCCCTTTGTTCTTCCGGAGTGGAATCGTCGAACCCGCAGAGATGTAAGATGCCATGTGTCACAAGCAAACGGACCTCGAAGACGAAGGAATGACCATACGTCAACGCTTGACGCTGTGCTGCGTCCAAGTTGATGTAGATATCCCCCCACAAATGCTCGCCCGTGACCCCGATCGAAAAAGCCAGCACATCCGTGAATTGGTCTCGGCAACGGTAGATCCGATTTAAGCGCCGGATCCATCGGTCCTCCGTCAGAGTAATCGAAAATACGCCCCGCTTTCTTTCCTGGACCAAAATGCGCTGGACCAGCTCAATCAGCGGTTTTTTGGCGACCTTCAATCCTGGATGTTGGAGGTTCACGAAGATGGCCATTTTCTTTTTCCTCCTTGGCCGGGTATTCCGGTCGAGGGTGGTAGGTTGAGGTCAGTATCCGTACAAAGACTTCCTCGATTTTCTCCAAGTCGCGGAAGCTGAGCTCTGACTTTGCCAGTTGGCCGTCTTCAACCCGGTCCTCAAAGAGGTTCTCCACCGTTTTGGCAATCCGTTCCGCTGTTTTCTCCTTCAGCGATCGGACCGCGGCCTCGACGCCATCCGCCAACATGAGGATCCCCCCTTCTTTGCTTTCCGGCAAAGGCCCGGAATAGCGGAAACCCTCTTCCCCCAGCTCTTCCTCCTTGAAAACGGCCATCCGGTAGAAGTATTTGGTAACGCTGGTTCCATGGTGGCTGAGAATCAAGCGAACCACTGGTTCCGGGACGTTGGCACTGCGAGCGATTTCCGCCCCGTCTTTGGTGTGTGCCAGGACCACCTGGGAGGACAGCTGCGGGCTAAGCCGCTCATGCGCGTTCTCTCCGCCCAGTTGATTCTCCGCGAAATACCCCGGTCGGACGACCTTGCCGATATCGTGGAAATAGGCTGCAGCTCGGACCATCACCATGTTGGCGCTGATTGCCGATGCTGCGCTTTCCGCTAAACTAGCCACCATCACACTGTGTTGGTAGGTCCCGGGTGCTTCCAGTAGAAGCCGTTTCAGCAAGGGGTGATTGGGATTGGCCAGCTCGATCAAATGCAACGGAGAGGTCAAGTCGAAGATGCTTTCCGTTAAGGGTACCAACAGGATGAAAACTGCGAATACACTGGACAGAATGCCATTGGCGAATGCCCAACCTGCAGCCTCTGCGGTCATCACACCCATTCCGCTGATTAATCCCACGGCCCCTACGGTGAAAGCGAGAACCAGTCCGGACATCAGACCGGCACGCAGGAAATCGGAAGTGCGCAAAACCTGGCGGACCGCATAAGCACCCACCGCACCACCTAGAAAGAGAGCAAAAGCCATCAGGAAGTCGTTACCCTGGATCAGACCTACGCCTAGGGAAGCACAAGCGGTGAATACGAGGGAGAAAGGCAGGTTGAATAATGTTGAAAAGGCCATAGAGGCCAGTGGAACTGGCGTAAGATAGGTGAAACGAGCGGGTAGAAACCGGCCGGCCAAGATCACTAGAGCAAACAGAATCCCCACGAACAGTAGACGCCTCTCCGTCAGAAATCCACGGGTGAAAAAGGAAGAAAGAGCCACCCAAACCACAAACAGCGCTAAAGCGATCAAGACGGTACCCACCAATTGCTGCCAAGGGAACTGCTGTCGGGTAATCCCCAAGGCCTCCAGCGCGGGCAGGTTCTCGGCCGTAACCGCCATATCCTTCTTCAGCACGACTTCCCCTTTGGAGATCTGCCTTCGAACGGGATCCACTGCGCTACGAGCAATCTCCTTGCGACGTTCCGTCTCCTCTACATCCAAGGTCAGATTGGGAGAAAGAACAACCCGGCAAATGGATTCCATCACGATTTTATCATCAGGCAAAAGACCGAGGACAATTACTTTTTCATGAATACGGACAGGCAACGAGGGCAAGTCATCTTCTTTGATGCCTCTCTCTAGGAATTGGAGCGCAATATCCATCGTGTACGAGAGCAGGGTTGTGTAGATTTTTGGGTTCAGTTTCAGTGCGGACTCGATGGCGGACGGATCGAACGATGCGGGCAATGCTTGCTGCAAGCGGGTTCGTTTCTCTTCTTCCGGCAGCGTGGCATTGCCCGCGATTTGCTCGATGATGTTGATGTAATTGTTGATTTGGGTTCGAACAAGATTTTGTCTGGCTGTCGTAAAATCCTTGTTGTAGACGGGCATCACCGATTGCTCGGCTAAATCTTGCAAGGCCTTGGTCTTCTCGGGGTCGATGTAGACGACAGTCCGCGGGGCAATCACGTCCTCTTCGGCCACATCACCCATGGCGAGGCCACGGGATGCCGGAAAAAGAGTGGAGGCCAACAAGCCTACAAACAGCAAATAAAAGACGAACACCATCAGAAGAAGGCGCAATGTACGGCCTTGCAACAGGAAGCGAGATTTTAGTTCGACCCCCCGGCTAGTTGGATGTCGATTCATGTGCTAGTCAGCTGCTGGTTTTTTCTTGCGCGCAGCCGCCTGCTTTTTGCGACGCACGACAGAAGGAGCCACGAAGTACTCACGCTTCTTGATTTCCTTCATGATGCCCTCTTTCTGCACCTGCTTCTTGAATCGTTTCACCAATTCATCGACCGATTCGTTCGGTCGCCGTTTTACTTCTGCCATTGTTTCACCCCCCTCCTATTCCACTTCGTGAAGGGAGTACGGCAGAACTTTGCCGCCCAGGATGTGGATATGGAGATGGTCAATGCTTTGACCGCCCCCGTGTCCGGTGTTGATTACCACGCGGAATCCTTCTTGGGCAAACCCGCAGGACTCCGCGATCTGTTTTCCCGTCCATAACCATCTTCCGAGTTTTACCGCATCCTCTACTTCCAACAGACTGGCGACGTGCTCTTTCGGGATCACCAAATAATGATGATGCGCACGGGGATGGAGATCTTCGATCACCAAAACCTCCGCATCTTCGTAGATCCGCTTAGCCGGAGCGCTGCCGGAAATTATACGGCAGAAAACGCAATCTGTCATATTTTCTCCCCGCAAAGGGCGGGGTCTTCTACGAAGGAACTGTCTTGGACGGCTACTTCCACTAGTTCCCCCACCTGGCAGGAGGGGGACGGCACACGCAAGCGCAGATAGTTGGCGGTTAGTCCTTGCGCCTCCCCCTGGGGGGAAATCTGTTCCACCAAGATGGACAAGTTGTGGCCGAGGAAGCGCGAGCGATATTTTCGAGCCAGCCCCGTTCCGATGGATTTCAGATGCTGCAATCGCTCTTTTTGTACTGCAGCCGGTACCTGGGCTGGAAAGCCTGCGGCCGGCGTACCAGGCCGAGGAGAAAAGCGAAACAAGTGCATGCGGGGGAAGCGGACTTGCCCAATTACCTCCACGGTTTGGGCGAAATCCTCCGCGCTTTCTCTGGGAAAGCCAATCAGGATATCGGTCGTTAAAGCCCCATCAGGCCAAGTGCGGGCAAAGCCGGTAGCCAACTCCAGATAATGATCCCGGTTATATCCTCTGCCCATCTGCTTTAGGATATGGTCCGAACCGCTTTGCAGGGGCAGATGAAGGTGGGGGCAGATGTGATCAAGCTTACCGAGGCTGGCAATGGTTTCCACCGTGAGATCCATCGGCTCCAACGAGCTGATCCGCAATCGGGCCAATCCGGGGAGCTTATTCAATCTCTCTGCCAACCCCAGCAAAGTAGGTTTGTCGGGCAAGTCCCGGCCGTATGCTAGAAGATGGACACCGGTGATGACCAACTCTCGACAGCCAGAAGCGATTTGTGCGCTTGCTTCCTCCAGCACCTGGCTAATCGGCTTGCTGCAGGACCGCCCCCGCAAGTGCGGAACGATGCAATATGTACAGTGGGCATCGCAACCTTCCTGGACTTGAATCAATCCTCGCGTGCGCCGCCAAGTCCAAAGCGGAAGGACAGGGTCAAGCTCTCTCAAGCCCAAATGTGTCAGTAGATTTCCCTTTTCCCCCGGACCGAAACAAACAGACCCGATTGATTTGAGATGTTGCCCAATGCAACCATAAAAAATCACGGCCGCTTGTGGATTGATTCGCTGAAAACGACGCGCTATTTGCTGAGCTTCTTGTGCTGCCTTATGGGTCACTGCGCATCCACAAACCAGGAAGACTTCACTGTCGGGAGCTGCCGGCTGAATGCATCCGCCTGCGGATCGCAGCATCCCCTCGAGCAGGGCTGCGTCGTATTGAGAAACCTTGCACCCCAAAACCTTAAGGGTGATTTTCATCGACCCTCGTCTGGGGCGGAAGATTTCCCAAGGGAACCGAAGCGGGAAAGCAGCAGCACTGCAGCAACAAAGCCGGCGATCTCGCTCCGGTAAATCCTGGAACCGAGCGAAACGACAGTAAATCCCTGCTTCTGGGCGTACAAAGCTTCCTCTGGTGCGAAACCACCTTCGGGCCCGATCGCCACCAGAGCGTTCGTCGGCGAAAGTCTTTGTTGTATTACGAGATCAAGGCTCTGCTCGGCATTTTCCCAGAAAAAAAACGGCAAGGAGTAGTCCTTCCCCAGTGCTAGGATTTCCGTCCAGGAAGCCAATGGCGCTACCTCCAGAGGCCATGCACCCGTCAACTTAGCCTCTTCCTCGGCTTTTTTCTGCCAGTGCGATCGCCTTCTTATGGCATCCGCCGGCGCCAGGTGCACCTCGGAACGAGATGAGCAAAATGGAATCAGTCGACCGATCCCGACCTGCGCTGCCATTGTGATGACCGTATCCATCTTTTTCCCCTTGGGTAGCGATTGAGCGAGATCCAAGCGAAAACT
>JAPLHX010000158.1 GCA_026389415.1 Coprothermobacterota bacterium
AGGCTCCGGAGGTTACACACCCCGATTCTTCTCCCGCCATCGATTCTCCCTCCGAACACATCCTGCGTTGGCAGGTCTGACACCCTGTTGTCAGTCAGCTCCGCTACAATGGAGATCAAGAACGGAAAGGTAAGGTGACGCATGGTAACGCAAATCACGTGTTACGACGGGGTGGGGTGCATCGGGGGAAACAAGATCCTGCTGGAGGCGGACCGCACCTCGCTGATGCTGGATTTCGGCAAGAACTTCGGCGCGGAGGGGAGGTTTTTCCAGGAGTTCATGCAGCCTCGCACAAATGCCGGCCTGTGCGACTTCCTTGCGCTGGGTTTGCTTCCGCCTTTGCAGGGGATCTACCGCAAGGATTGGGAATTGCCGGAACGCTCCTGGCATCACTGCGCGGACAACGAGCAGCTGCGGGAGGTGCATTTGGATGGCGTGCTGCTCTCGCACGCGCACCAGGACCACAACGGTTACCTGTCCTTTCTGAACCCTTCGATTCCGGTCCTTTGCGGATTGGCCACCGCGTTGCTGGGTAAGGCGATGCACCGTTGGAAGGGCCATCGCTTCGCTTCAGCGGAACGGAAACTCAGATCGGTGCCCTGCGCGTGCGCCGCTGGCCGGTGGATCATTCCATCCCCGGCGCCGGGGCCTTCGGGATTGAAACGGGAGCCGGTTGGGTGATTTATACCGGCGATTTGCGCCTGCACGGCACCCGTCCGCAGGACACGGAGGCTTTCATCCGGGAAGCGGCCGGGTTGAAGCCGCTGGCTTTAGTCTGCGAGGGGACGCGTCCCGATCTGGGCGACCCCGCCACCACCGAAGGGGAGGTGCTGGAAAACCTGCGCTCATTTTATCGGACGGCGCGAGGCCTGGTGGTCGCGGACTTCGGCCCGCGCAACGTCGTAAGGTTGCTCTCCTTCCTGGAAGCTTCGACCCAGGCTGGGCGGCGGTTGGTGATCACGGCCAAGGACGCCTTCCTGCTGGAGGCGCTGCGGCTGGCGGACCCCTCCATTCCCGATCCGTTGCGTGACCCGCGGATCGCCATCTACGGCAAACGCCGAAGCAGGCCGGACAGCTGGGAAGAGGACCTGCGCCAGCGCTCGGACTTTCCACGGGGGGAACGCTGGGTGCATTCAGAACAAATCGCCGCGTCACCCGAAGACTACACGGTCTGCTTCTCCTACTTCGACCTGCAGGAGCTGATCGACATCGAACCCCAGGGCGGCACCTACATCCTGTCCTCCTGCGAGCCGATCAACGAGGAAATGGCCATCGATGAGCAGCGGCTGATGGCTTGGGTGAATCAGTTCCGGCTGACGCCGCGGGGCGCGCTGGTGGATGAGCGGGGTTTTCACGCCAGCGGGCACATCGACGGGGCCGGCCTGATCCGGATGATCGAGACCATCCAACCGCGCGCGTTGATCCCGGTGCACACCGAAAAGCCGAAATTTTTTCAGCAGCACTTCGGAAATCTGATGAAAGTGATCCCGCCCACAAAGGGAGATCCAATCGACCTGGAAGCGCTGTAGGCAGTTGCGAGTTGCGAGTGACGAATATCGAATATCGAGTTTCGAGTGACGAGTGACGAATTACAAGATAACAGCAAAGGAAAAGCCCAAGGCAGTTTCGAGTTTAGACAATGTCGAGTGACGAGTGTCGAGTGACGAGTGTCGAGTGACGAGTTCATGGTAGTGACGAGTTTCGAGTGACGAATTACGAGTTGAAACCAAAAGTAAAAACCTAAGACTACAGACAGTGTCGCGTGGCGAAAGTTTGCGCTCGCGCT
>JAPLHX010000004.1 GCA_026389415.1 Coprothermobacterota bacterium
TACAGTACCGGAAGCGTTGACATAACCAGCCAATCCGGGTAGCTCTGCCAGCGTCCCAGGGTCCACTTGCCAGCGGAGGGATAGTTCCACCGAGTCTACCTGCACTTCCACAATTTGTAGAGAAAGGGCAGGCGTCGGATCGAAGCGAGCTTGGGCAATCACGGGCCAACCACGTCTCCGCCAACCCGGAAACACTTCGGTCAGAAACGGTAGCAAGTCCTCCTTTTCCACTGTTTCCCGTGCTAACCAAAGATCATCCGCAGGTTCGAAACCATCGAGATGCCAGTATTGTTCCGACGAGGCGAACCAACCTTGGCCAAAGTAGGCAATGTTTGGCAGCAATTGCCTCAGTAAAAAAGCTCGGTCCGGCGTCCATGAGTACTCCCAACTGAAACTCTGTGGCGGCTTTTCCAGCCTCTGCTGGGGAACATCAGGGGCGATGCGCACCTCCACCCCTTCCACGCCGGCCAACGCTTCGCGCAGCGCAGCCAGCTTCTCTAAGGGCACGCGAACTTCCGGCGAGGTGGTGTCCGGCCATTGGAATGGTTCGGGTAATCGCCCCTGACGGGTTAGTTCCGAAAAGAGTATCGGCTCGTTTCCCCGACGAGCGACCAGGACAAGCGCTCCTTTCCTTCTTTCCAGGGAAAGGCACAGCGGACCTCCTCGCATAGAATGGAATACCTTTTCCAAGAACCGGCCGGCCATCGTTTCAATCCTGTATTATACTGGTCTCGGCTGAAAAACGCGGGCCAAGGAGGTACTGTGATGGACCAAACAAATAGGGGTCCCAGAGATCGGCGGATCGGCTTGGTCGTTTTGATCTTGCTGTTCTCCCTGTTTCCGTTGGCTGCAAGCATGAGCCAATCAATATTCCCCGATCTGCCAAGCGATTACTGGGCCAATCTGCAGATCCAGAAACTGGTTGAGGATGGGATCCTGCACGGTTACCCGGATGGTCGTTTCCGACCGGAAGGAACGATCACGCGGGCGGAAATCGCGACCATGCTGGCATCATTTTTTCATTGGGAAACGGATCCTTCCTCTGCCGCCGGCTTCACCGATTTGCCACCCGGACATTGGGCCACCTCCTCCATTGCCGCAGCCCAAACCCGGGGCGTCCTGAAGGGGTACACGGATGGAACGTTCCGGCCGGAAGGATCGTTGACCAAGGCAGAGACGGTGGCGCTGATCATCCGCGCCCATCATTGGGAACTGGCGTTTGTCAGCTCCGCCATCCTGGCCGCCGATGTTCCGCCCGAACATTGGGCATTCCCCTATGTGCAACTTGCGCTTGAAAGAAAGTTGGTGCCTGTGATTCCGCAGCTCATGCGGCAAGAGCTAGCACCAGAAGGGGGCACAAGGTTTTATTTCGACCCGGATCAGCCCGCCACTAGGGGCCAGGTTGCCTACTTGCTCGCGGGCTCGCAAGACATCCTCCTGCCGTCGCCTTCCTCCACCTCCTTGGATCCTTCCCCGCCCGAGCGTCCGGTGCGCTTGATCTTCATCCACCACTCCACAGGAGAAAACTGGCTGTCCGATGACTACGGTCAGCTGGGTCTGGCATTTCGCGAGAATCGCTATTTTGCAAGCGACACGAACTACGGCTGGGGTCCTGGCGCTATCGGTGACCGGACGGATATCGGCAATTGGTGGGAGTGGTTTCGGGGCCCCGACAGTAACCTCATTGTGGCCGCCCTTTACCAGGAATCCGGCCAGAACTGCGCCTATTCTCGTCTGGAGGAAGACCCGGGGGGAGAAAACGAAGTTGTGCTGTTCAAGTCCTGTTTCCCCAACTCCGCGCTTCTGGGGATCCCCGCTGATCCGGTCCCGGCAATCACCGACAATCCCTTGCAGGGGCAGGATGCCGGCTCGGACGCGCACACCGTGGCTAACGCCAAGGGCATTTATCTGGACTTGTTGCATTATTTCCAAACCCGACCGGACAAACTGTTCGTCGTGATCACGGCTCCACCCCTCTCCGATTCCGCCATGGCTGCGAATGCGCGCGCATTCAACCAATGGTTAGTCCACGATTGGCTGCAGGGATATTCATCCAAGAACGTGTTTGTCTTCGATTTCTACAACGTGCTCACTTCCAACGGCGGCGACCCCCAAACCAGCGATCTGGATCGCGCGGAGGGAAATCACCATCGCATGTGGAACGGGCAAATTCAGCATCAGGTGGAAAATGGGAATATCCTCGCCTATCCCAGCGAAGACGACCACCCCAATCCGGTTGGCAGTCGCAAGGCCACAACGGAATTCCTGCCTCTGCTCAACGCCGCGTATCATGCCTGGCAGTCCGGACAGCCTTAAGCAGAAAATGAGGCTGTGTTACCCGGGAATGGGATGAAATTCGAACGAACCTGCCGAATCATCAGAGGAGACCGGGATGGAAAAGATTGATTTCAAGAAGCTTTACAGCAAACTATATCGAGCCGCCAAAAAACCGCATTGATCGAAGTTCCGGCGATGAACTTTTTGATGGGGGATGGCCAAGGAGACCCCCAATCGTTCTCTTACTTACCGGGAAGCGATCCGCATGCTCTATGCCTTGGCCTTCACGATCAAATTCCTGCTGAAGAGGTCGCCCAACAATCTGGAATATATCGTCCCGCCGCTGGAAAGTCTTTGGTGGATCAAGGACTCTTTTCTGGATTTCTCGGACAAGTCTCATTGGCTCTGGACTTCGATGATCATGCAGCCGGACACCGTTACGCCGGGGCCGTGGGGACAGATTTGAAATCTGTTCCCAGAAGGAGAAACCTACAATAGAACGCAACCATCTTTCATGGAAGAACAGGGGATGCAGCCACCGGGCAAACATCATGAGATCTATTTAAGCGATCCGCGCAAAGTTCCACCGGGGAAATGGCGCACAGTGATCCGTCAACCTGTGGAGCTCAAATCCTGAGATCTTCGCTTCGGCCGGTTCAGCCTGAATTTGCCCACTTCGGTCCCTGGCCGTAGACTACCTCTCGATTGTCATGGATTGGATGATCGAAACCGAAAATCTGAGCAAGCAGTTTGGCGCAAAGTCCGTCGTGGAGAATTTGACCCTGCAGGTTGCTCCGGGGGAAGTGGTGGCGTTTCTGGGACCGAACGGAGCCGGAAAAACCACGACGATAAAGATGCTGACCACGCTTCTTTCGATAACGGAAGGTAGTGCGAAGGTGGCTGGTCTAGAGGTGTCCACACATGGTGCGGGCGTACGTTCGAAGATTGGGGTCGTTCCACAGCAATTCGCTCTATTCGATGAGTTGACTCCCATGGAGAACCTCCGTTACATCGGTGAGCTCTATGGGATGACTAAGACGGAGATAAAGAAACGTAGCGATGAGCTTCTGAAAATAGTAGGGATCCATGACAAACGGGACATACCTGCCGGAGGATTCTCTGGTGGAATGAAGCAGAAGCTGTCCGTTGCGGCAGGGCTTCTGCACTCTCCAGAGATACTCTTCATGGACGAACCAACGACTGGACTGGATCCACAGAGCAGGCTTACGCTAAGGGACCTGACAAAACAGCTGAACGACCAGGGAATCACTATTGTGTATACCACCCACGATATGGAGGAGGCGGACAAGCTTTGCAACCGGATAGCGATTATGAATCTCAGCAAGTTGGTCGCGCTCGGTACTCCCCGTGAGCTCAGGGCCATACTACAGGAAG
>JAPLHX010000156.1 GCA_026389415.1 Coprothermobacterota bacterium
TGTGATTTACGGAAGTCAAGAAGATAATCCTTCAGAAATTGCTTATTTCTTTGCTTAAATAACAATATCGGTAAATACAAATCGAGGGAACAAACCAATTCGGCATCATAATTGTTAGGACCAGAATAGAGAATGGAAAAGAAGATCAATTATCGAAAACTGGCCTTCCAGACTTTCGATCCACCTTGCGCCCATTGTGGATTCGGCATTCCCAACGTGCTGGAAGTCCCGCAATTGATGGTAACCGCGACAGCAACGATTCACCAAACCTTGTCATTCCCTGTCCGAACTGCCGCAAAATGCACGACCTCGGCCTGATTTCAACAGAAACAATTCTATAGATGCGGGACAGGCCCAAAATCGTGGTATGGTCAAAAAGGATGAAAGACGCTGGGAAGAAAGCAGCACTGACGCGCAAACGTCGCGCAGCCGCGAAAAAGGCTGTCCTAACAAGACAGAATACAGTAAAACAGTCCTAACGAGGCGGTGCACCGATCGCCCAAACTGTGGGCTCCCGGTGACCTTTTTGTCAGCCTAAAAAGTTGACGTTGACAGTGGGTAGAAATTAGCTATATTCTAGCTACAATGAAATATGAAATCGTTTTGTCCTCGGAAGCGGCACAAACCTATAAAGCTATGGGGGCACGCCAGAAGGCCGAAGTCAGAAAAGCTATCGAACTTCATCTTCGGCACGAGCCAACGAAAATAAGTAGGAACAGAATCAAACGCTTGCGGGGTTTCTCACGGCCTCAATACCGACTTCGCGTTGGTGAAACGAGAATCTATTACGACATCTCAAGCTCCACGGTTGAAGTATTGGCAATCGTCGAAAAGTCCAAGTCAGTCGAATGGCTTGAAAAGGCAGGTGAACCGGAATGAAGTTACCAGTACGTTAGCCCGCTCGTTCCAGCCGCACCAATCAATAAGTTAGACGGCATGCCTTTGGATAATGGGAGTGACATGCTGGGTGCGTTGGTGGTTATGTTACTCGGTAAGCGCTTGCGAACTTGGCTGGCGCAACAGCACGGCGCGAGTGAAAAGAAAGAACCACAAAAACTATGGGTGAACGTTGCATTGGCAACAACCCTCCCGGCAAACTCCGGAAACGACAGCGATCGACCGAGCTAAATCAAGATGTCTTTTTTGCGGTAGCGAAAGAAGGTTAAGGCCAGAAACACGGCGATGAACCCCAGGAAATAGAGGACCCGCCACCACTGGAACCCGTACCCAGCTTGCAACACAGCGGTGTCCACGAAGCGAAACGGACTCAGCCAACCCAGCGCTTCCACCTTGGGGGCGGCTTTGGCGAAGGCGTCCAGGAAATAGGACCCCAACACCAACCCCACCCCGATCGCCATCGTGGCACGGCCCCGTTTCACCAGCAGGGAAACGAATAACCCCAGGGCGGCGATCGCCAAGTTCAGCAGCAGCGTGTAACCGGAAAGAACGAAAAAAGCGGCGGTGTCGATCGAGGTGGGGACGAAGGCAGCAAAGCCAATCAGTGCCACCAGCGTCATCACCGCGTTCAGCGCCACGACATACACCGCCAGGACACCCGTTTTGCTCGCCACGATCTCGCTTCTTGCCAACGGCCGCGTCAGCAGGAATTCCGCCGTTCGACGCCCTTCCTCTTTGGCAAGGAGTTCCATTCCCAGCGATACGGAGAAGATGGCGGCGAAGAGCAGGCCGTAAAAGACATGGTAGGTGACGTAGACCCCCAGCGGGTTCGTCCAATTAGCCGGATCGATGCCAAAAGCCAAGCTGATTTCCTTAGGGAGCACATCCAGGATCGCCTGCAACTTCAGGGTGGCTGCCATATTGGGAACCAGAGCCACCGTGATCAGGATAAACGCGCTAAGCATGGCGGCCCAAATCAGGAACCGCGTTCGGTTCCGTTTCAACTCTTTCCAGAATAGGTTTTTATTCATCGCTCTCCCTCGTAGTAGTGCATGAAGACTTCTTCCAGGGAAGGTTCCTCCACCGTTAAGCGATCCACCGCCATCTCGGCCAGGCGTTGCAGCAACGGCGCCATCTCGCCGGAATAGAGGAATTGCGCTTTGCGGTCGTCCGTTTGCAGCGAAACCACACCGGGCAAGGAGAGTTGGTCCGACAGGAAGGGTGAACTAAACTCCGCGCACACCCGACTCACTCGTTTTCGTTGGAGGGCGCCGATCTCCTCCACTGCGGCCAGCGTTCCGGCACGGATGATCGCCACGCGACGGCAAAGTCGTTCCACCTCACTAAGGACATGGGAGGAAAAGAAAATGGTGGCGCCTTTTTCATTCTCCTGCCGCAACAAGTGGTAGAGCCGAGTCTGAATCAGAGGGTCCAAGCCGTCAGTGGGTTCGTCCAGGATGATCAGCCGCGGATGGTGAAGCAGAGCCTGCACCAGCGCCACCTTCTTTTTATTTCCATGAGAGAGGTCGGAGATCTCTCGCGTCAAATCAAGGTCCAGCATTTCTGCCAGTTCCAGCAGACGTCCGTTCCCCTCCCGGTTGTAGAAACGCTGGGAATACTCCAGCAATTCCCGCACGCGCATCCCGTCGTAGTACTCCACCTCGGAGGGGAGATACCCGATCTGACGGCGGATCTCTTTTCCCTCCCGAACCACATCCCGGCCAAACACGCGGGCGCTGCCACTGGTGGGAAGGATCAATCCGACCAGGGTGCGGATGGTTGTGGATTTGCCGGCGCCGTTAGGACCGACGAAACCGAAGATCTCGTCCGTAAAACTTCGTCAGCCCAATGGTCTCAATTGCGTTCATTGTCCCGCTACCTTTCCGAATCGCAAGCGCTTTGGCAGTTTTCCTGCGCGATGCAAGAGTGCAATCCTCTCTCGCTACACTTCAGGCTGTTGCAAATCAAATGGTGTCAGGTCCCGGTGCAAAAATCCGTAAAACATGATCCGGCTGAGTTCGAGCAGCAATTTCAGATTCTGCCCCGGAGCTTCCATTAATTCCGGGTGGGCGGAAAATCCGTCTTTCAACACCTGCAAATAGATCAACAGCGCCTCCACGGACAAGTCCGGTTCGATGTATCCCTGCCGCTGTCCGTCCTGCACGAATTCCTTCCAAAGCAACTTCACTTCCTTTTGATAGAGTTCCTCCAGGAAGGGTGCCAGCCCCTGCTCCTGCTTCATCAGTTTGGACAGCAGCTTGTCCCCGATGCCACTGGC
>JAPLHX010000280.1 GCA_026389415.1 Coprothermobacterota bacterium
ATGCCGTTTGAGGGGGTGATCCCCAACCTGGAGCGTCGGTATAAACAGACAGACAGCGATTATATGCGGGAGGAGATTGAATCCTTCATGACAGCGGTACCCTGCCCAGCCTGCAATGGGCGTCGCTTAAAGCCGGAAGCCCTCTCCTTCCGCTTGGGCGGAATTAACATTGCTGAACTTACTGCCAAGGACATTGGTGCAGCCGATGCATTCTTCTCGGGGTTGATTCTAACGGAAAAAGAGCAGATGATCGCCAACCAAATCCTGAAGGAGATCGCATCTCGCCTGCGCTTCCTGCTGGATGTGGGTTTGGCTTACCTTAGCTTGGACCGACCGGCAGAAACCCTCGCCGGCGGCGAAGCGCAACGATTGAGATTAGCGACCCAGGTGGGTTCCGGGTTGGTCGGGGTGCTCTATGTCCTTGATGAACCTTCCATCGGATTGCACTCCCGTGACAACGATAGACTGCTAGCGACACTGAAACGATTGCGGGATCTGGGCAATACCGTGGTGGTTGTGGAGCACGATGAAGAAACCATCCGTCAGGCGGACCACATCATTGATATTGGCCCCGGGGCCGGCATACACGGCGGTTTCATCGTTTGCAGTGGAACTTTGGAACAGATCCTGGCCGAGCCGCGCTCCTTAACCGGCCAATACATCAAAGGCGAGATCGTGATTCCGGTACCCAAAACCCGTCGTTTGGGCCAAGGAAAAGAACTCGTCTTGTATGGTGCACACGAGCACAACTTGAAAGGGATTGACGTCCGTTTTCCACTAGGAACATTTATTGCAGTCACCGGAGTCTCTGGTAGTGGCAAGAGTACACTGGTCAATGACATCCTCTACCGAGCCCTGGCGAGCAAGCTGTATCGTTCCCGGGAAAAACCCGGGGTGCATCAGAAAATCGAAGGTCTGCAATACCTTGATAAGGTGGTCATCGTCGATCAGTCACCCATTGGTCGCACTCCTCGCTCCAATCCAGCCACATATATTGGGATGTTTGATCATATCCGCGACTTTTTCTCCCGCTTGCCCGAAGCACGTTTGCGCGGTTACCAAAAAGGCAGATTCTCCTTCAATGTGAAGGGCGGACGTTGCGAGGCCTGCCAAGGGGACGGCATATTGAAGATTGAGATGGTTTTCTTAGCCGATGTCTATGTCCCCTGTGAAGTCTGCAAGGGGAAGCGTTACAACCGCGAAACGCTCGAAGTGAAGTACAAGGACAAGAGCATTGCGGATGTGCTGAACATGACAGTTGAAGAAGCATTGGAGTTTTTCGCGAACATTCCCACCGTGCGGCGAAAGCTTCAATTGTTGTCGGAAGTCGGGCTTGGTTACATCAAATTGGGTCAATCGGCTACCACCCTTTCTGGTGGCGAGGCTCAGCGGATCAAACTCACCGCGGAACTCTCCAAACGAGAAACGGGTCGCACTCTTTATATCCTGGATGAACCGACCACGGGGTTGCATTTTGCCGATACACATCGTTTGCTGGAAGTACTGGATCGACTGGTAGAAGCTAAAAACACGGTGATCGTGATTGAGCACAACCTGGACGTGGTGAAATGTGCCGATTGGATCATCGATCTTGGGCCGGAGGGCGGTGACGAAGGCGGAAAACTGGTCGCTTGTGGTACACCGGAGGAAGTCTCACATTCGATTGGCAGTTACACCGGGGCCTATTTGCGAGCACTATTAACTGGCAGGGAGAAAGCACTTGCCGCTGACTGAAATCCTTTGGCGCGAGCAAGCTTCGCGTTTACCCGAGGCTCCCGGCATATACCAGTTTCTCGACCGGGACGGGCAAGTATTGTATGTGGGCAAGGCAGCTTCGCTACGCGACCGTGTGCGCTCGTACCTTGGACCTGCAACGGATCCCGCTCGTAAGGAGTGGCGGATTCAAGAACTGACCTATCAGGTCAAATTTATCGTGACTTCCAATGAGGTGGAAGCGTTGATTACCGAGGCGACGCTGGTGAAAAAGCTCCAACCTCCATTGAATTCCAAATTAAAAGATGACAAGAAATATCCCTATCTACGCATCACCACGAGTGAGGAGTTTCCTAGACTGCAATTGGTGAGAACTTTTCAAGACAATCCAGACAAACATTTCGGCCCTTTCACCAACACTCGTGCCCTGCGGCAAACCATCCGCACGCTGAAAGAGGTTTTTGGACTGCCCGCCTGCAAAGTTACCTTTGACCCGAGCAGACCTCAATTGCCGTGCCTGGAATTCCGCATCCACCGATGTCTTGCTCCCTGCACAGGTAGAGTGGATTCCGGCGAGTATCGGCAGGTAGTGGAAGAGGTAATCCTCTATCTGGAAGGAAAGGGAGAATCTCTGTTGGAGTATCTTGCAAGTCGAATGAAGGATGAAGCCTATCGGCTCAATTATGAAGGTGCCGCGCATGTCCGTGATCGGATCTATGCATTGCGCAAGATTTTGGAACAGCAGGTCGTATTGACCGAAGCGCCTATCGACCGAGACCTGATTGCATTGGCCGGCGAGCTGGGAGAGAGTTGCTTAGCTATCGCAAAGGTGCGGAAGGGCAAATTGATTGGTGTGGAGCATTTCTTCCTGTCGGAAGGGCTAGGAGAGACGACGGAAGAACTGATTCGCGTTGGATTGGTGCAATATTATCAGCGCACAGCGGATATACCGACAGAAATCGTGGTGGATATCCGTCTTTCGGATCAAGAGACACTTGAGCAATGGCTGCGAAAAGTACGCGGACGGAAGGTTCGAATTACCAAGGCTCGCGGAGAAAGCCGAAAACAATGGAAGATTGCCGACGCAAACGCACGGGAGCAGCTGCAAGCATTATTGAAAGAAAAACGGGCGAGCTACTCCCAGTTGGATCTGCTGGAAAGAGCGCAACAGGAATTTGGTCTGAGCAAGTTGCCGGTAACGATTGAGGGTTACGATATCTCCAATCTAGGGCCGCACCAGGCAGTGGGAGCCAAGGTGGTATTCCGAAACGGGACACCTTGGAAAAATGGTTATCGCCACTTCAGAATTGGAAGGCCAGGTCCCGACGACTACGCCATGATTGGGGAGATCCTGGCTAGGCGTTTATCCGGAGCGGATTCCTTGCCGGATTTAATTTTGATCGATGGCGGCATAGGTCATTTGCACGCGGCCTTGGAAGTCATTCATTCCATCAATCAAGTGATTGACACCCTTTCACTGGCCAAGGGGGAGGAACTCGTATTTTCCCCACAGTTTCCCGAACCCTTGCGCTTACCGCGCAATTCCCCTGCGCTGCAATTGCTTCAACGAGTACGCGATGAGGCCCATCGGTTCGCGCTCTCTTTCCATCGAAGCCTGCGAGAAAAAGAAACCCGCCGTTCCAAGCTGGATAGTATTCCGGGGGTAGGAAAGGTCAAAAAACAGATCCTCTTGCGTGAATTCGGCTCATCAAACGCGTTGAAGCGCGCGAGCCTGCTGCGTATTGCACGAACGCCCGGTGTGGGCGAAAAGCTGGCCCAGAAGGTTCATAATTATCTGCATGAGAAGGCTGAAAATAAAGTCTCTGGCGGTTCGGGCGCCTAGTCTTTGCCGAGGGAATTGTGCTTTAACCAGAGAGAGTTCAAGCTGCTTTGTACCGGCTGAATTTGGAAGGAAAACTATGGCTGCAAGGGTGAGTGAGAACCAATGATCATACGCCTGATTCTAAATAGCCTCATTTTCTTGTTTACCGCCTATCTTTTTCGCGAAATAGGACTGTCTTTCACGATTGAATCGTTTTGGTGGGCATTGCTGGCCGCCATAATTCTGGGGACTCTCAACCTCTTCATCAAACCGTTGCTTCATCTGATCAGTTTACCGATCACCATTCTCACGCTGGGGTTATTTTCCCTCATCATCAACGGGTTGTTGTTTTGGCTGATGATTCTGATGTTGCGCCCTCACATCGATATCGCCAATTTCTGGGTGGCAGTGCTGGCAGCATTGGTCTACACCATCTTTTCATCGCTCGTTGCCAAGATCTTGAAGAAATAATGGCATGAACGGCAGTACTGGACCTAGAGCTCGAATCCTGAAATGGCTGATCCCTGGTATGCATGTAAAACGATGGGTGGCTCTGATTCTGCTCGGGATCATCGTCCTGGTTTCCGGTGCGGTATTGTTCTTTCTGGAATGGAGTTGGTTGGTTTCGCTCAAGCAGTACTTGCGACAGACATTCTCTTTGTCACCGATGCCTCTACTGGAAACTCCCTGGCGCGAGATCATCGCCTTGGTTATCATTCTGTCGGCCCTAGGCTTGATCGTATGGGGTGTGCGTAAGCTGATCGCCTCGCTGGTAGAGGCGGTGCTACCAGAGCATCCCGAGAACCTGGCGGATGTCGTTTACGAAAAACGATTGGGCCACCGCGGGCTGAAAATCGTCGCTCTAGGCGGTGGAACTGGTCTTTCGTCTCTCCTGCGTGGTTTGAAGTTGCTGCCGGTAGAGGCCACAGCCCTCGTTACCGTTGCAGATGATGGGGGCAGTTCTGGGAAACTCCGACAGGAATTGGGCATCTTACCTCCAGGAGATATTCGTCGGTGCTTGGTTGCACTTTCGGAAACCGAACCATTGATGGAGAAGCTTTTCCAATACCGTTTCCAAGCCGGAAGTTCCTTGGAGGGACATAATTTCGGTAACTTGTTTATTGCTGCTTTGACCAAGACTACTGGAGATTTTGGGTTAGCTGTGATGTCCGCTTCACAAGTCCTACGGGTGAAGGGAAAGGCATTGCCCGTGACATTGGATGATGTGACACTTCGTGCAGATTTCACCGACGGTACCCAAGCCATGGGTGAAACGAGAATTCGTGAAACGGGAAAGGTGATCAAACGACTGTATCTGGAACCCTCTAATTCCCAACCAACAGCAGGTGTACTGGATGCGATTCATCAAGCCGATGTGATCCTGCTGGGTCCAGGAAGTCTGTTCACCAGCGTTTTGCCACCGTTGCTGCAACCGGAAGTGTCGCAGGCAGTACGGGAATCAAAGGCTGTGCGGATTTACATCGCTAATATTATGACTGAGCACGGAGAAACAGACGGCCTGTCGATTGGCGGCCACTTGAAAGTGTTGTTTGAACATGCCGGCGGGAAGGTGGCAGACTACTGCCTGATCAACCATAAGATGGTTTCTACCCAGGCCTTGGAACGTTATCGACTTGAACAAGCTGAATTGGTAAAAGCTGATGTGGAGCAAGTGCGAACCATGGGAGTGGTTCCGATTCTTGCGGATTTATCGGCGGAGGTTCGTTTCGTTTGGCACGACCCTGAAGCCCTGGCTCATGCAATATGGGATCTGGTTCTGGATGTCCGTCGCCGGCGACGAAGATGAGCCGTTCTCCCAGACCCGATCTCTCTCTCCGCCAAATTCCTCAAGTAAGGCTTACGCCGCGCCTGCAACAATCCATCAAATTCCTGGAAATGCCCCTATTGGAATTGCGCGAACACCTAGAAGAGCTACTGCTTGAAAACCCGCTCTTGGAGGAAGAATCCCCTTCCCCGGAAGAAACGAAAGAGACATTGCAGGATGATCGCCAGGAAGAACGTCAGGAATGGGAATCATTTCAGGCCGTTCAACCTGAGAGCCTCTATTCCTTCCTCTTGTTTCAACTGAGGCTTCACCTTTCCGATGACCTGACTCTTGCCATTGGCGAAGAAATCATTGGCAACCTGAACGAAGACGGCTATTTCCTAGAAGACATCCGACGGATTGCTGACGCCTATCACACAGCAGTGGAAACTGTGGAAAAAACCCTGGCAGTGGTGCAAAGTTTCGAACCGACAGGTATCGGTGCACGCAATCTGAGCGAGTGCTTGTTGTTGCAACTGGGCGAAGGAGGTGGGCGACTGACGAAACAAATCATCCAAGAGGCGCT
This sequence comes from Coprothermobacterota bacterium, assembly GCA_026389415.1. GTDB lineage: Bacteria > Caldisericota > JANLFM01 > JANLFM01 > JANLFM01 > JAPLHX01. Next base: position 5,887 of record JAPLHX010000280.1, read on the forward strand.
AGACGAAATACAAGACGGAAGGAACTGGATCAGGCTAGCAAAAAAGCTGGGTTGTCGCAGAGAAGACTTGATGGAATCGATAGAGGAAATACGAATGCTGGATCCTCGTCCGGCTCGTAACTATACGCAGGAAACAACAGTCTACATTCAGCCGGACTTGATCGTACACCGCGTGGACAATCAATTCAGACTGGAACTGAACCATTCCGTGCTCCCGCGGGTGACCGTATCACCCGCCTATCAAAAGCTGATGCGGGACCCGGCAGCAAAGGAATTCCTGCAGGGCAAGCTGAGCGCTGCCCGTTGGGTAGTGCACTGCATGGAAAGGCGTCAGGAAACTCTCCTGCGGGTTGGGGAATTCCTCATTTCATGGCAGCAACCGTTCCTACAGGAAGGGATTCTCCGCCTGCGTCCCCTGTCTTTACAGGAAATGGCCACTCATCTACATTTACATCCGTCGACGCTCTCTCGTACGCTAAAAGGGAAAAGTATCGAAACATCACGAGGGATTTTTCCACTCAAATACTTAGTTCCTTCCGGAATTGGAGAAAAAACCGGAAGGTTATCAAGTGTGCAGGTAAAAGAAGAAATCCGCCGGTTGATCGCAGCAGAAGATCGACGACAACCTTATTCCGACGTGCAGATCGTGCACTTGATGGAGAAACAGGGGATTTTTCTTGCCAGGCGCACCGTAGCCAAATACCGCGAGGCTTTGGGAATTCCCAGCCGAGCAACACGGAGAGAAAGAGGTGGATTGCATGTGGAATATCGGGATTAATGGGTTTGGGCGGGTCGGTCGGCAATCGTTCAAGGCATTGTTGGAAAAATATCCAGACGAATTGCAGGTGGTGGCCATCAACGATATCACCGATGCCCCTACACTGGCTCATCTGCTCAAGTACGATTCCAACTATGGTCGCTTCAACCGAGAGGTGCGGACCGAAGAAGGGGCTATGGTCGTGGAGGGGCACCGGATCCTTGTCCTGGCCGAAAAAGACCCGGCGGTACTTCCTTGGCATGACCTCGGCGTCCAACTGGTGCTGGAATCAACGGGACTGTTCACAGACGGGCTGAAAGCGAGAAAACACCTGGAAGCAGGCGCCAAGCGGGTCATCATCACCGCTCCCGCCAAGAACGAAGATGTCACTCTGGTTTTAGGAGTGAACGAGTTTATATACGATCCCACTCGCCATTTCATCGTATCGAATGCGTCTTGTACCACAAATGCCTTGGCACCTGTGGTGAAGGTGCTGCAAGATAGCTTCGGGATTGTGTCGGGTTTGATGACCACCATTCATTCCTATACCAACGACCAGCGCATCCTTGATTTGCCCCACAAAGACCTCCGAAGAGCTAGGGCCGCGGCGTTGAACCTGATTCCAACTTCTACAGGCGCTGCCAAAGCTCTCGGCCTAGTAGTTCCAGCCGTGCAGGGAAAACTGAATGGATTTGCCATCCGCGTACCAACGCCCACGGTTTCTTTGATCGATCTGACGGTGCAACTGAGCCGGCCAACCAGCAAGGAGGAGATCAACCTAGCATTCCGTACCGCCAGTGAAACGACACTTAAAGGGATTCTGGCCTATGAGGAAGAGGAGCTGGTTTCGGTTGATTTCAAAGGTTCGCATTTTTCCGCCACCTTCGATGCGCCTTCTACCATGGTGGTTGGGTCCCTAGTGAAAGTGCTCGCCTGGTACGACAACGAATGGGCTTACTCCGTCCGCGTGGCAGATCTTGCACATTTTATTTTTAGCAAAGGGATCTGAAATGAAGCTTCTGCAACATTTCGACGTGGCAGGAAAACGGGTGCTGGTTCGCGTTGACTTTAATGTGCCGCTGGACAAGAAGACAGGGGAAATTGCGGATGACCGTCGCATTCGCAGCGCGTTGGCAACGATTGAGTACCTGATCGGGCAGAGAGCCAAAGTGATTCTGCTGTCTCACCTGGGTCGTCCGGATGGGCGCTGGGTAGAAAGCTTGCGTATGACCAAGGTAGCAGCAGACCTCTTTCACTTGCTAAACAGGAAAGTGCATGCAGCAAATGACTGCGTTGGTCCTGCAGTACTAACTCAGGCTCTGGCACTGCAGCCTGGAGAGGTCCTGCTATTGGAGAATTTGCGGTTCCACTCTGAAGAAGAATCGAATGATCCGGAATTTGCCCAAGCACTAGCCCAACTGGGAGAAGTGTATGTAAACGATGCCTTCAGTGCCTCGCACCGTGAACATGCCTCTATTGTCGGCATTGCCCGGCTCCTGCCCTCTTGTGCCGGATTCTTGATGCAAAAAGAAGTAAATTACTTAAGAGATCCGATGGAGTCTCCCGAGTCTCCATTCGTCGTGATCTCGGGCGGCGCCAAAGTTTCCGACAAACTCGTTTTCCTCGATCGGTTACTGGAAAAAGTAGATACTCTGCTAATCGGCGGAGGGATGGCCTTCACGTTTCTCAAGGCGCAGGGCAGACAAATCGGCGATTCCCTCTGTGAAGACAGCTTGCTGGAAAAAGCAAAGGAAATTCTCCATCAAGCTGAACAAGTTGGGGTGGAACTCCTATTGCCGATTGATGTTGTGGTAGCGCAAACCATGGAAGAAGGCGTGCCGAGCAAAGTAGTCTCCATTGAAAACATCCCTGCAGGATACAAAGGGTTGGATATTGGACCGCGCACTCGAGTTCTGTTTACCGAACGAATCCAATGCGCACGGACAATCGTTTGGAACGGTCCTGTCGGAGTTTTTGAAAACCCTTCCTTTGCGGAGGGTACGCAAGCGGTAGCGGCGGCGATGGCCGCTTCCAATGCCACTACAATTGTTGGTGGGGGAGATTCTGCTGCGGCTGTGGACCGTTTCGGCCTGGCTGCCTATATGAGCCACGTTTCGATGGGCGGTGGTGCATCGTTGGAATTCCTGGAAGGCCGTATTCTCCCGGGGATAGCGGTGCTTGAGGATTCGCGCTAGCACATGTTATACTGCCACTCCGTGAGGTGACACAACGATGATGGCATTGTGGATCATACAAGCAATTATCGCGGCAGCCTTGATCACGTTTATTATGCTCCAATCGCCCAAAGGCGAGGGACTAGGCGCGATCGGTGGCACGGCCACGATTATCAAGGTGCAAAAGAAAAAGGAAAAAGTATTGCGACACATCAGCCTTGTACTGATGATTGCGTTTGTGATGCTTTCGTTAGTACTGCTGTTACCATTTGCTCGCTACGTGTAGGAATAGAGATGCTTGCGCCCGGATGGTGGAATTGGTAGACACGTACGTTTGAGGTGCGTATGGGGTAACCCTTGGGAGTTCGAGTCTCCCTCCGGGCACCACCGCTTACAAAGGGGAGGAACGTCCTCCTTTCACCTTGTACCTACTGGATCAGATTAGTTTCGTTCAAGGTAATGTAGGGCGCCTTGGGCAGCAACGGCGCCATCTGCACAAGCAGTTACGAATTGACGCAATGGTGTATTTCGAACGTCCCCCGCTGCAAACAATCCGGAAACGGACGTATGCATCAGAGGGTCGGTAATGATGGCGTGTTGGGAATCAAGATCTGCCAACCCCGTAACCAACTCCGAGTTCGGTTTTAGTCCGACGTATAGGAACACACCCTGTACATCTAACAACTCCACCCGTCCGTCGGTGACGCTTTTCAATTGGACCGTTGTGACGCTTTCGCTTCCCGAGATATCGGTCAAAATGGACTCCCAGCGAAATACGATATTGGGCCTGGCAAAGGCAATTTTCTGAAGGGCTTGATTTGCCCTCAGCAATGCGCGACGGTGAACCACCGTTACTCGCAAGGCCAGATTTGATAGGTAGATTGCTTCCTGGATGGCAGAATCACCGCCACCAATCACCACGATTTCTTTTCCACGAAAAAATGGACCATCGCATGTTGCACAATACGAAACACCTCGCCCACGATATTCCGATTCCCC
>JAPLHX010000188.1 GCA_026389415.1 Coprothermobacterota bacterium
GACCAGCGCTGGCGCATATCCTTCGCACGACAGAGCGATTTGCGTGCAGGACAGAATCGTCGTTCGGAAGAAGTAGCGCGGAAAAAAAAATCCGGTGAAGAACTTTCCGCTTTACTAAACGAATTGCGGCAGCTTTCTGAGCAAATCAGAGAACAAAACGAGCAGATCCACCTGCAAGCGGATTCCATTACCAGAATTCTGGAAAAAATACCCAATTCCTTACATCATTCCGTACCCGAGGGTACCGACGAAAGTGGCAATCTCCGGATTCGTTCGGGGGGCTCCTCACCTTCCTTTTCGTTTCCCCCGCTCCCCCACTGGGAATTGGCAAAACGTCTCAAGCTTTTCGACTTGGAACGCAGCGGAAAAATTGCCAGTAGTGGGTTCATCCTCTACACCGGTTGGGGAGCAAAACTGGAACGATCTCTGATTTCCTGGATGATCGATTTTCACTGTCAGCACCATGGTTATCGAGAATTATTCCCTCCATTCGTGATCAATCGGGACACTGCCTACGGAACCGGCAAGTTACCCGATTTCGATGACCAGATGTATCGCTTCCAGAATTCCGATCTCTACCTTAATCCGACCGCTGAAGTTCCAGTGACCGCACTCCATGCCGGCGAAACCCTGCAGGCGGATACCTTGCCACTATGCTATGTGGCCTATACGGCCTGTTTTCGCCGGGAAGCCGGAGCAGCGGGTAAGGATACTCGTGGGTTGCTTCGGCTCCACCAGTTCGATAAGGTGGAGCTAGTGAAGTTCGTCCGACCGGAAGACTCCTATCTGGAGTTGGAGAATCTTACATCAGAAGCGGAATCGATTGTGGCGGCCTTAGAGCTACCCTATGAAGTCGTTGAGCTCTGTACCGGCGAGATCGGTTTCTCCGCCAGTAAAGCTTATGACATCAATGTATTTGCTCCTGGTGTAAACAAATGGCTGGAAGTTTCTTCCTGCAGCAATTGCACGAATTTCCAGTCGCGTCGTCTAAATATGCGTTTTCGCAACCCGCAAACGGGTAAGTTAGAATTCGTCCATACGCTCAATGGTTCTGGCGTGGCATTGCCACGCACCGTTGCCGCAATCTTGGAGAACTACCAGGAAATGGACGGAAGCGTGCGGGTGCCCAGAGTGCTACAACCCTATTTGCAGGTGGAACGGATCCAGCCGGGTTCCTGATTCTTTTTTGCATGGTTGCGGATGGGTGGCCGAGCGGTTGAAGGCGCCGCACTTGAAATGCGGTGGGCGCAAACGCCCCGTGAGTTCGAATCTCACCCCATCCGCCAATTCATTTCTTCCGCCAGCGGGTACCTTGGGCGGTATCCTCCAGCACAATGCCTTTCTGTATCAGCTCATCCCTAATTTGATCGGAACGGGAAAAGTCCTGCCTCTTGCGGGCTTGGTTTCTTTCTTCGATCAATGCCAGGATCCACCCATCAGCCTCACCTTTTTCTTCCAACAGACCCAGCACCTGGTCAAAGGAGCGTAGTACCCCTATAACGGATCGTACATCGTGCAGGCTGAGGTTGCCGGAAAGCAGCCAGGGATTGATGTCTCGCATCAGTGAAAAGAGTGCGGAATGAGCTCCAGAGATGTTCAGGTCGTCTGCCAGGGAGTCCAAAAGCTCGTTTTCCCGCCGGCGTAGAATTCCAGGCAGTTCGGGGTGGTTCTCTGTATTTCCTTGATATTCCAGCAGGCGGTGGAAAAAGTCCTGGATCCGTTTCACATGTTTCTCCGCTTGCACTAATCCATCGAAGGTGAAGTTCAGGGGAGTCCGATAGTGGGCGGAGGTCAGCAAGAAGCGGATAGCCTTGGAAGAAAACCCTTTGGCCAAAAGGTCTCGCAGGGTATAAGAGTTTCCCTTTGATTTGGCCATCCGCTCACCTTCTACCATTAAATGGCTAGAGTGGAGCCAATATCGGACAAACATCTGTCCGGTTGCCGCTTCACTTTGAGCGATCTCGTTCTCGTGGTGCGGAAACATGTTGTCGATCCCTCCCGTGTGGAGGTCCAGCGTTTCCCCGAGATAATGCATCGCCATTGCCGAGCACTCGATGTGCCATCCGGGTCGTCCCGGCCCGAAGGGACTCTCCCAAAACGGCTCTCCCTCCTTGCGTTCCTTCCACAAGGCGAAATCAGTGATTTCTTCCTTTTCATACTCATCGGATTCCAGCCGTGAGAATGCTCGATTTTGCGAGGCTTTGGTACGCGATAAATTCCCGTATGGGGGGAATTTGCTGATGTCAAAATACACGGAACCGCCCAAACGATAGGCGCAACCTTTTTCGAGCAAGATTCCGATCAGGCAAAGCATCTGGGGGATATGTTCGGTTGCCCGGGGGTAATACTCGGCCGGTTCGACATTCAATGTTCCCAGATCCTCGAAAAACGCTTTTATGAAGGGAGCCGTGATAGTTTCCAGCGAAACACTCCGTGTCAAGGCTGCATGGATGATTTTGTCATCCACATCCGTTAGATTCATGACCTGAACCACACGATAGCCGAAGAGTTGCAGCGTGCGCCGGAGCAGATCTTCGAACAGGAATGTTCGATAATTGCCGATGTGAGCGAAATCGTACACCGTAGGACCGCAGGTATAAATCCGAACTTCACTTTCTCTTAGAGGAGTGAAGCCTTCCTTCTGTCGCGAATATGTATTGTACAAACGCAAGTCCATGGTTTTTCTCCTTGAGCGGATTATACATGGGGAAATACCTGATGCTACACTCTATCAGGTCCGATGCGGATCACAATTGGGATTCTACTGTTGGTTTTGCTCGCACTGCCTGGTGGATCTTCCGTTTTCGCCGAAACTCATTTTTCCGATGTGTCGGGCCATTGGGCAGAGAGCTCAATCATGACATTGTCTCGTCAGGGAATTCTGGCGGGCTTTCCCGATGGCTCATTTCGCCCGGATGCTGCGGTGGAAGAATCACAACTCTGCAAAATCCTAGTCCTGACAAGCTCCGCTGGTGCTGCATTGCCTCCCTTTTTAACGGGGGAAAACTGGGCTATGCCCTACTTTCTCGTTGCCAAAGAGGAAGGCTGGCTTCCCTGGGACTACTTTGAGCCTTCCCGCCAGATTCCGCGCGGAGAAGCCGCGTTCGCTTTTTGGCGTGTGTTTTACCCTCAGATCCAAGTAGAGAGCATGCCCAGCTTCCTCGATGTACCCGACGGTTCTTCCTTTTTTACCGCGATTGAAGGAATGCACCAATTAGGCATTTTACAAGGATTCTCCGTCAAGGAGTTCTCTCCGGAATCCACCTTGACCCGGGCTGAATTGGCGGTGATCCTTTGTCGGATCCAAGGCAAGGATGAACGGGTGGTGGAGGAATTGACCGCTTATGGCCCGATCCGTTTATCGTGTCGTCCGATCCAGGCTTTCCCGGGTTCCTGCCTAGAAGTACAAGCAGTGGCTCCCCCAGCATTCCGCGTGGAGCTGTTCTGGGGGGAAGAGGCCATTTCTTACTCCGTTCCTTGTCTGATCCCCATTCCGCTGGGGCAAGAACCCTATCTAGGTATAGTCCGATTTCACGTCCTATATCGGGAGATCGATAAGACCCTCACCTTGGCAATTCCCGTCTCCTACGTAGCTTTGCCAACGGAGAGCATTGACCTTCCTCCCGCTTCCCAGGACCTGCTGTCGGAGGAATTTCTGCAAAAAGAACGAGAGATCCTCTATGCGGTACTGGATCGGCCCACTTCCCAACCACCGATCTTGGCGTGGGGTCTTCCCGTTGCCAATCCAGTCACTTCTGCTTTTGGCACGGAACGAGACTATGGGGAACTTGGGTTCGATTACCATTATGGAGTCGATTTTTCGGGAGATGAGGGAGATTTCGTACGCGCAACGGCTTCGGGCATCGTCGTTCTCGACCAAGAATTGTATTCCCGTGGCAATACCCTGGTTCTTGCGCACGGCGGGGGATTGTTCTCTCTCTATTACCACCTCTCGGCGTTCCTGGTCCGCGTTGGTGATTCCGTCTCGCAAGGTCAGCATATCGGCCGTATTGGCCAAACCGGTGCGGTGACGGGTCCTCACTTGCATTGGGAAGCAAGGATCGGCAGGATTCCTGTCAATCCGCTCCAGTTTCTGGTAGAGAACCAGCGCTAGGTCATTTTCATGCTGGGACGCTTCAAAAAAAGTTTCGGATTTCCATTTCTGAATGATGCATCGTACTGTAGAAAAGATATTTCACTCTGGGATTTCTATTCTAGGCAGGAATGAAGGACCGGAGGCAATCGTATGACCGGGGTCAGCGAGAATCTGATGGATTCCGGGGAAAAGTCGCTACAGGTTGTAATTTGGGGATTGGCAGCGATCATCGTTTTGATTCCTTTGGTCATCACCCCTCAAGTCTTAGGCGGTGGAAAGCCAGATCTCTTTAATATCCCTCGCTTGACTGTGATGCGTCTATTGACGGTGGTGGTGATTGGCGCCTGGGCTTGGTGGCTGATTCGAGAGGGCGAGTTTTGGCGGTTCCGAAGCGATTTGTTCTGGCCTGTTCTTGCCTTCTTGCTGTCCTTTCTTCTATCCACCATTTTCTCCGTGAATTCGTATCTCAGCTTCTGGGGGAGTTACCTCCGGGAAGAGGGACTCTACACTATCGGCAATTTCATCCTCCTCTTTTTCATCACTGCAACCTCAATCACCACTAAAGAGCGACTGAACCTTCTCTTGAACGCTATCTTGGTTGGTGGCGCGATCATGGTTACCTATGGTCTGATGCAAAAACTTGGTTGGGACCCGATTCCATGGGATTCAGAGAATCGGATCTTCGGAACAATGGGGAATCCCGATTTCTTCGGCCAATATCTGGCAATGATTCTTCCCTTAATCGTCGTCAAATTTCTCGTTGCGCCGCGGTTGGAGTTGAGGATTTATATGTTTCTATTTAGCTTGGCTGCGTTCGCAGCCCTGTTATTCACTCAAACCCGCGGTGCTTGGTTTGGCTCGATCGTCTCTTTCCTTGTTCTCACAATTCTGATGGTGTTTGAGTTCCGTGGCCGGTCCAAAAAAATTTGGCAGAAGAATAAAGTCTGGATCCTCTCCGTCCTGGCCATTGCCTTAATCGGAGCGGTAGTCCTATTTGCCTTTACCGAGACCGGAAGCGGCATCGTGAGTCGCGCATTTGACGCACTAAGCCCCACAGGGACTGGTGCTTCCCGTGTGCTGATCTGGAGTCGTACACTCAATGTGTTCACCCAACATCCACTATTGGGTGCTGGACCGGAGAATTTCCGTAATGTCTACATGGAGTTCAAACCCTTAGCCTATGCTTCCATCGAGCAACTCTCCAATCCGGATCGTGCCCACAATGAATACTTGGACGTGCTAGCCTTGCGCGGAGTTTTCGGCGGTTTGGCTTATCTTTGGCTGATCTTGGCTTTCATCTTGCTGCTTCGACGTTTAACCCTCCGTATGAAAGACAACGAACTACGGCTGCTTCTTACGGGTTTGGCTTGCGGTATCATTGCCTACCTGACCCAGAACCTGTTCGCTTTTGGCGTGATCCCCACCGTCCTATATTTCTGGTTGTTCCTGGCAATTCTAGCTGGAAGCGAATTCATCCCGATCCCTACAAAAGAGAGTGCTAAGAAAGATAGCAAGATGCAGCCGGCTGCGGTTGAGTCGATGCGGGCTGTTGGATCACCGAAGATTCTGCGCCTGATCGTGCGGATACCCTTGATGGCTCTTGCTGGAGTTATCATGCTCTTTTTCTCGGTTTTCGGGCTCCGTGACTATATTGCCGATACCATCTATGGCACTGGGGATTATGCAGCAGAGATCGCCCAATATTGGGAGAACCAAGCTGTTAATACGCAACAACCGGAAGACCAGCAGAAAATGCAACAGGAAGCCTCTTTCCAATGGCAACGTGCCGCGGAGTCCTATTTGCAATCCGTACAATGGCATCCCGGAGAAGCCGTGTATCGTGCGGGCGGAAGTTACCCACAGCATGTCGGAGGATTGGCCGTCTCCTTATCCCGTTTAGCGACACGAGGTTCCGATGTAGACCAGAAGTTGGCTCTTTGGAACTCCGCCAGAGAGCAATTCATGATCGGTCTGCAAAATAGTTTGGAAAGAGAGAATATTTACCAGTTCATGGCCGCTTCCTATCGCGATTGCTCTCTTTTTCTGGATCAATTACAGCAATCCGGTCGCCATCAGGAAGCTTCAGACTTGCTGAAAAAAGCGGCTGGTGACCTGGATCAACAGAAAATAACCCTGGAGAAAGCGGCGACCTATGTACCGGTGATGTCCTCTTTTGCATCCAGCCTGTATCAGGATTCGACGCAGGTTACAACATCCGACACCTATTTTCGCAAATTATTGATCGCCTACGCCGCAGACTACTTCGTATTGGCGACCAGGCAAGACCATACGTTCTACAGCGCGTTCAACAATCTCGCCGTGGTCTATGGTGATTTGGCTCAATTGGAAACCGATGTGGTCATGCAGAGAGATTTCTATCAGAAAGGGATTGCCGCAGGCGAGGCTTCCACCCTCATCAATCCCAATGAGTGGTCCTCTTGGATCAATTTGTGCAAACTCTATATGAATCGTTTCCAAACACTAGACGCAAACGATCCTAGTGCAGCCCGTCAGGACCTAGCCAAAGCAAGAGAGGCCGCCCAAGCTGCCCGGAAACTCAATCTTTCAAATCAGGAAATCCAACAATTGCTAAACCAGATTGATCTCTGGGATAACCAACTTTCCTTAACCCCTTTGGTTCCTAGCCCTTGATTGGAGGGAAAGGACTAAAAGGAAGTAGCGCCAGAATAGTCGAATGGAGTAATGAAATTTAGAGATTCCAACGTCTCGTACACCTAAGGTGATAGGAACTTCCGCCAGGCGCAGTCCGGCCTTGCGGCAGAGCAATACTTCCTCCAGTTGTATGGAAAAATCGTTTTCGCGGCAACTCCGTACGATCTCCAACGCTTTTCGACTGAAAGCGCGGTAACCCGACGTGGCATCTTTTACAGGAATCCCCATCAGGCGGCCGACAGAGTTGCCCAAACCACTCAAGGCCCTTCTCCAAAATGGAACCCTCTCCATCTTGCCTCGTTCTACGTAGCGTGATCCAATCACCAGATCCGCTCCGTCTTCCAGGGCCGAGGCAAATAGGACTAGAGAAGCTGGATCATGTGTTAGATCGGCATCCATGATGAAGGCACCATCCAAGTTCGGCTGCTGCAGCAAAGTCTCTACCCCGGTTCGAATGGCTTGAGCGAAACCGAGATTGCGTGGATGGTCGATCCTTAACAGGTTACCGAATTTAGCTTGAGCTAAGTCGATTTCCTCGCTGGTTCGATCATGGCTGCCATCGTTTACGCAGAGGATTTTCCACGCCCAACCGTTGGTTCGAAAGACTTCCACCAACCTCTCAACCAGGCGCAGGAGGTTCCCTTCTTCGTTGAAGCACGGTATCAAGACGTAGCCCTGCGAAAGCATCAGCGCACAAGTTACGGGAGGAGACCATAAAAGTCAAACGATACCGGTTTGGCAAGGTGATGGAAAATGGTTATGATTGATACTCACAGTCGCCTGTTACGGAGGAAACTCATGGAAGAACCAGCAAAGAAAGTCGAGCGCTGTTCCAGTTGCGGTGCCATAAAATGTCCTTCTTGCCTCGCTCCCTTAAAGAGTGACGGGAAGTCCTGCCCTTATTGCGGCGTGGAATTGGTGTTTTCACAGGACGGCCAGTTTTTCGCGAAGGTTGAGCAATTATCCTGCCAGTTTTGCGGCGCCAAGATCAGCCGGCACTCTCCTTTCTGTCCATCCTGCAATCGGAAAACCTGGCAATATTGTCCAAACCTTTCCTGCGAAGGAAAATTCAGCTTGGATACACAGACCTGCCCAGTCTGCACCAAGGAAGTCCGCCGGGGTCTAGAACGTCTGGAAGACGACTACCAGCGTCTGAGAGAAACTCTTCCCGCCAAGGTCCAAGAGGAGATCCAGAAAGAGCTGGATACCTTGGAACGAGTATTCGTTCAAGTAGCAGCAGTGGAAGACATTTTGGTCCTTACCGATTCTCGTCTGATCCAGCGAAGCGGAGGCAAGTATTTTTCCTACCCCTTCGGCATGATCGAAGATGCTTCCCTCGACAAATACGGTAATCTAGCGATTTCCTTGGGTGGGGAAAAACCGCATGACCTGATTATCATCTGCCCGCAGAAAAAAACATCTGAGTTTTCCGAACTGATCGACTTGCTACTGAAGTTCCGCAACAAATCTAAAATCGAGGAATAGCTAATAAAGCCCCAGAGCAAGCAGTATCCCCATTGCAACGAATGCCAGGCCTGCAATCCGCTGAATCCAGGGTAACGCCGGCCGTATTTTTTCTAGAATCAGCAATGTCCTCGTGACAAACACAGCCACCAGCAAGAAAGGCAAAGCAAAGCCAATGGAATAAATCAGGAGCAATCCTGCACCGCGCCAGGCATCACCGCTTGCTGCGGCCAAAGTCAAGATCGCGGCCAGCACTGGCCCGGCACAAGGTGTCCAGGCCAGGGAAAAAGCAAGACCCAAGAATAATCCCGACCAAACGGGAGGGAGCTGCCGGCGTTCCCAGGAAATCAGCCGCCGTTCGCGCTGCAAGAAACTCAAAGGCCTCAATCCGGTCATAGCCAACCCCATGAGTACGATGAGTGCTCCAAAAATGATTTTCAATAGCCGCTGGTATTGAAACAGAAGCGACCCGATGGTTCCCGCCAGGAAACCCTCTAGAAAGAGCACGATCGAAAGCCCCAATACGAAGAACAGCACTCCGATCATTGTCTTCCACGGAGTTCGCCTGCTGGTCAATGAGGTTCCTCCCAGAAAAGCCAGGTATACCGGGAGAAGCGGGATCACGCAGGGAGTGAAGAAGGCCAGTAAGCCGCCAAGAAATGCGGCTCCGGCACTGAGATCGATCAGGGAAGCTTGCTTTCTAGTGTTTTTTGTGTTGTAGATCCCGTCAAGCGAGCTGAGATTCTGCCTTCTGAGTCAATCACAAAGGTGGTCGGAATTGCCTGGATCTGATACAGATTCGCTAGGTCCAACGATTGCTGAGAGTTTAGGATGACCGGAAAATCAATGGAGATTCGGCTGCGGAATTCGTTTAATGCGATTTGCGTCCCATCAATCTCAACACCGATCAGAGTGACGTCTGCCTGATGTTCACGATGGAAGGAATTGAGCTCGGGGATCTCTTCAAGACAAGGTTGACACCATGTAGCCCAGAAATTCAGAACTACGATTTTCCCTCGCAAGGCAATGAGCGAGATTTATTCTCCCCCGGTTGTTGTTGCGCGAAAATCAGGAGCCATTGAATCCTGGAAGGGTTCTCCGGCACCCCCCGAGGAACAGGCTGCCAATAGCAGCATAGCCAATAGCATTGCGGTCCATGGGATTGCTCTATCCGTCCTTTTCATCCAAATCCTTTCTGCTACAATATTTTGATGCGCTCGTAGCTCAATGGATAGAGCGACGGCCTCCGGAGCCGTAGGCTGCAGGTTCGACCCCTGTCGGGCGCACCAAGAAACCCCTAACTTCACCCTCGCTCCTTGGTATCGATTCCTGATGGTATAATCGTGGACCATTCATTTCATCTTGCCGCCCATCAGGACTCTGTATCCCCGATGCCCGTTGTTTAGGCCAATTTCCCTCTGGATATGTCATCCCAATCTGTTCTGCTGATTTCCAAACTACATGCTTTTTTCACTTGATATAGCAAAGCGTGATGCGAAGTTGGGTAAGGCGACCATGATTTTTTCGAAATCCACCCGGTACGGGACGGTCAAACGGAACTTCCAGTTGATATCTGGTGCGATACCATTTGATTCCACCTCCTGCACCTTAATGGCCTGTTGCCGGAAGAAGGCTAAAATCTCTTGGACGCTACTATTGATAAGGGGGTACAGAGTTATGCTCACCGTGTAATCGAGCAATTTGGGCATGCGAATTTCTGCGCGCATCAGCAAACGGAGAACCAGCAGTACGATCACCAAGGCAACGAGCGCGGCCCAATACAACCCGACCCCCACGGCCATACCTAGGGCGCTGGTCATCCAGATGGTTGCTGCTGTGGTGAGTCCATGAACGTTGGCGCCCTCGCGGAAAATCGCGCCTGCTCCCAAAAATCCAATCCCAGTGATCACTCCGGCTGCAATCCGCATTGGTTCGAACGGTTCCGGATACGCGAATGCCAGGCAAATCAACAAGCCCGAGCCCAAACCAACCAGTAAGTGCGTCCTCAGACCTGCGCGTTTGCCGGCCGCTGTAATATAGTCACCGAATTGGTCGCGCCAAGCCAGAAGTCTCTTTTTTTGCTCATCCAGAATCTGGTGAACCTCAACTGGTGTTTCGGCCACTTTGGTCTGAAAAATAGCTCTGGTCCGATCTATTTTTGCCAACCATTCTGGGATCCGCACCGTGAATTGCTTCAAGTATTCTTCCTTTAAATATTCCTTGTGCAGAATGTCCCAAAACAACGGTTTAAGGTCTTCGTATCTGGGAACCAAACCTGTAGGTGTCTCTAGCGCATCGACTTCGTCATGTACCCGCAGTTCCATCCATCTAAACCAAACCTTCTTATCGTTTTTCTCATTCAACCAGATGCCCTCTTTCCCTCTTAGGAAATAATTTACGGAGAAAATGCGGGGAATGCGTTGCAAGTCTCTGGCGAAATCAAGGTTGGTCTGCACATATTTCCCCACCGGAATCGAAAGAAAGTCAAGATTGGACATCGGATTCCATTCCCGCACGCCTTCTTGTCCCAGGGTGGCTGCGGTGGTCTCTGATTCGAGGATGGCTCCTTTGGTGATCACCCCGTGAATCCAGTCGAAGGACTCCTCCACAGGGACGGAGGTATCAGAATCACGGCCGCCGTAGACAATTCCGCCGATTTCGAAACCTGCAGGATCATCTAATCCAGGATCCAGATTCTCGAGCCTATCCAAATTGAGAGTGAATCTGGCATTCGGGTGCGAAGCAGGGATTTCTCTCCCATTAGAGTCGCGTTTACCCTTAAACCACGATCCGGAGAAGTTTTCCCCTTCTGCCGGTGCTTCCCCATCCTTTCCGTTCCAAAACACGCTTCCTTCCTTGGAAACTAGAACATTGGAGAAAATCACTTCACCGGGATCGTTCAGCGCTTTCCATTGGATCGGATCGTCGCGGGAGTTAATGCCCTGTATGATGCCAAACATTCCATGCTCGACATTCACTGCCCGGACCAATCCGTCTTTTTTGCGCAAATAGGCGATGTCATCTCCGACAATGGACTCCCCCTCCAACATAGCAGTCGATGTCTTGCCACAAAGCGAGGGGAATGCGGCGGTAAAATACGTAATCCGGTTCCTGGGCCCATGGATTCCCATCACCAGCATATGCTCAGTCAACCATCCTTCCTGGGCTGCGCGGTGGATGGCCAAACGCATCGCTAATTTTTTCAGGCCGATCGTGTTTCCGCCGTATTGCGTATTGACCGAATAGACAATGCTTTCTTCCAGGTCGATAAAGATCCGACGCTTGTCCAGGTTCCTGCAGGTCTTACGCTCGTCTACTTCCCCCTGCGAATGCACGAATTTGAAGAAACGGGCATTGCTCCCTTGGTGAGAGAACTCTTCGTAACCCTGGCGGTACAGCAGGTTTTCGCTGTGTGCTACATAGCTGGAATCGGTGAGTTGCACGCAGGGAATCGAGAAATCCGATCCGGTCGGTCCTAGGCAGAAGAAGCAGAGCAAGGCTTCTTTTCCTTTCATAATGTCCTCAAGGATCGCTCGGATATCCTCTAAAGACGATTGCCGGTCCTTGGTTTCGATCGATGGATCAAGTTTCTTACTGGTACGGACTAGGATCCCAGTATTTTTTTTATCTCTTCCTTGGTCCGCCGGATTGTCAAAATGGAGCGTGTGGCCTTCTATCCCCAATTCCTGTTCTTCCCTGTTTTGCAGTGCGGTCCGTTTGATCCTCATTCGATCTTCTGGCCTGCCGGTGGAAAGGTACACTCGATCTGGATTGCAGAGAGAGACGTAGCGGGCTACAAAATCCTCCAAATCTGGGTTTCCAATCGCTCTGAGATCGGCGAAACCACCCTCGCCAAGCTTTTGTTGCAGCATTAGAACCTGATCCGCGTCCATCACGTGCCTCCTGGAAAAAAATAGGCTGAATCCTGGCAATCATTCAACAGGGGCGAATTATACCCCGATTGACAGATGAGGACCATTTCGGTACAAAAAGGGATCGGCAAAGATGAGGAAGAGTACGCCTCCGACGTTCATCCAGCGAGTAGGAGGGGTGAAAGCCTACGGAATGCGGGGTGGAAAATCACCTCGGAGCTGCGGTCCGAATTCGAAGTAGGCGCCGCCGGTTCCCCGTTACAGGAGAGGGTGTTCAGCACTCGAAGTGGATCATAAGACCAAAACAAGGTGGTACCACGGGAAGCCTCTCGTCCTTGAGCGGGAGGTTTTTGTTTTCAAACAAAGGAAGGAAGCAACTAATAGTGTTTAGACCAGTAGCAGTGAAACCAAATTTTTGTGCGCAGGAGGAAGAGGTCCTCCAATTCTGGCAATCTGAGCGGATCTTCGATCTCTTGCGGGAAAAGAATGAAGCTGGACCCCGCTTCTCTTTCATTGACGGCCCCATCACCGCCAATAACCCGATGGGTGTTCATCATGCCTGGGGGCGTACCTACAAGGATCTGTTTCAGCGCTACAAATCAATGTTGGGCTACCACCTGCGTTACCAGAATGGCTTTGATTGCCAGGGGCTTTGGGTGGAAGTGGAGGTTGAGCGGGAAATGGGTTTCAACTCCAAACGCCAAATTGAGGCTTATGGTCTGGAGAGTTTCTCACTCAAATGTCGGGAACGAGTCATCCATTATGCTGACCTGATCACGGAGCAATCCAAACGCCTGGGCCAGTGGATGGACTGGCAGGATTCCTATTACACAATGACGGATAACAACATCGAGCACATCTGGCATTTCCTCCGTCGCTGTCACGATAGGGGTTGGCTGTATCGCGGCCATCGCACGATGCCGTGGTGCATCCGTTGTGGAACTTCGCTCTCCCAACACGAATTGGTGGGGACTGATACCTACATCAATCTCACACATACCGCGGTGTACCTTGAATTGCCAGTCCTCGACAGGAACCAGGAGCGTTTCCTGGTTTGGACCACTACACCCTGGACACTCTCAGCCAATGTCGCTCTAGCCGTGCACCCGGAACTAGAATATGCCTACATCCGCTGGCAGGGTAAGGTCTATATCCTTTCTCGCCTTCTCGTGGATAAGCTTTTACCGAAAGGGGATTTGATAAAGACGGTTCCGGGTAAAGAGCTGGTTGGGTTGCGCTATCAGGGACCGTTTGATACCTTCGCCGCCCAACAGGGCGTTGAACATCAGGTGATCCCCTGGACGGAGGTTGGAGAAGAAGAGGGGACCGGTATCGTACACATTGCACCGGGTTGCGGCGCTGAAGATTTTGAGTTGTCCAAGTTGCACAATCTCCCGGTACTTGTCCCCATAAACGATGATGGCGATTATGTCTCGGGATTCGGTTTTCTAAGCGGCATGAATGTGCGCCGAGCCAACCCGCAGATCTTACAGGATTTGCAGCAGAAAAACCTACTTTTGAGAACCGAGGAATATACTCACCGTTATCCTGTTTGTTGGCGCTGTGGGGAGGAATTGGTGTTCAAAGTGGTGGATGAGTGGTTTATTGCCACCGATCCGGTCCGGCCTGCTCTGATCCGCGAGGCAGCCAAAGTGCGCTGGATGCCAGAGTCTGCTGGAAAACGAATGGAGGATTGGCTGCAGAACATGGGTGATTGGTGCATATCCCGCAAGAGGTTCTGGGGGTTACCCTTACCAATCTATCTCTGTTCCTGCGGGAAGGTTACTGTTCTTGGATCCCGCCATGAGCTGGAAGAACGGGCGGTTCCAACGCCGCTCCGTATTCCTGAACTACACCGTCCGTGGATAGACGAAGTAAGAATCCGCTGTCCCCATTGTGGCGAGATGGTGGAACGAATTCCGGAAGTCGGCGATGCTTGGTTGGATGCCGGTATTGTCCCCTACTCCACCTTGCACTACTTGGACAACCCACAGTACTGGCGGACTTGGTTCCCCGGCGAATTCATCACGGAGATGCGGGAACAGATCCGACTTTGGTTCTACTCGATGCTCTTTATGAGCGTTACCTTGGAAGATCGCACGCCCTACCAATCCGCCCTGGTCTACGAGAAGCTGATGGATGTAAACGGTCGGCCCATGCATCGTTCCCTGGGCAACGCGATTTGGTTCGATGAAGCAGTAGGTCGCATGGGGGCGGACGCAATGCGATGGCTTTTTGCTTCGCAGAACACCGAAACGAACCTTTTATTTGGGTATGGTCCGGCAGAAGAAGTGACGCGAAAACTGCTCGTCCTTTGGAATGTCTATTCCTTTTTCGTTACTTACGCCAATATCGATCATTTCGATCCAACTAAACACGCATCCAGCAACGTCAGCCGGCCTTTTCTTGACCGCTGGATCCTGGCTCGCCTTAATAGTTTGGTCACGATAGCCCGAGATCGCTTTGGTCACTACGATGCAGCGACTGTCACGCGAGAATGCGAACGCTTCATCGAAGATTTGTCCAACTGGTGGTTGCGCTGCAACCGACGTCGTTTCTGGAAAACAGAAGAAGACAGTGAAAAAGTCAGTGCTTATCTCACCCTTTATGAAGTATTGGTCACCTTCATCCGTCTGGTTGCTCCGATCGTACCGTTCTTAGCTGAACAGATCTACCAGAATCTGGTGTGTTCTGTGGAATCCGATGCTCCGCGTTCAGTGCACCTTTCCTCCTATCCAGAGCCGCTGCCCACCAATCTGAAGGATTCTTTGGAACCTAGGATGACTTTGATTCAACGAGTCATCAGACTGGGCCGGGCGGCTCGAAACAAAGCAAGCATTAAGGTCCGTCAACCAATCACGAAGATGATCCTGGTCGGATTTACCCTGATTGAGCAAGAAGCAATCCAAGAGTTGTCCAATATCATCAAAGATGAGTTAAACTTGAAGGAGTTGGTTTACGAGCAAACCGCCCGTGGTCTCCAGGAAATCCTCCTCTTACCAAATCTCCCGATCTTAGGACCTCGTTTCGGCAAACATTTGCCTGCAATTCGCACGGCTCTGATGGGGTTAAGCGGCGAGAAGGCGCTATTGCTTCTGCAAGACCAACAACCGCTATCGGTCCTGGTTGAAGGAGAAGAAGTCCTACTACAGCCGGAGGAGATTTTGGTGCAACGCCTGGATCAGCCTGGGTTTGCTGCCGAAGCGGAAGGACATATCCTAGTGGTCCTTGATACGTACATACCCCCCGAACTCCGCAGGGAGGGATTGGCGCGGGACTTGGCGCATGCCATCCAAAACCTTCGCAAGGAGGCTGGATTCAAGGTAGAGGATCGAATCCGCACCTACTTCCAGGCTTCACCAGAACTAACGGAGGTTTTACACGAATACTCACTTTACCTTAAGAAAGAAACCTTAAGCGAAGAGTTGAGTGCCATGAACGACTCGGGTCGGACGACGCAACAAGTGGAAATCGATGGTATACCTGTTCATTTTGTGCTGGAGAAGGTCGTCTAGATCACTTTCCAGGTTTTCTCTATTGGTTTGCGGGGACGCGGATCAGGATTTTCCGCCGGTGTTCCCAGTGGAACGACAGCTACAATTCGCCGTTCAATAGGCAGTTCAAGGATTTTCTCCATCGCTTCCACCGCAAAAAGGGGACCCACCATCCAAACTGCTCCCAGTTTCCTGGCGGCGGCTGCCAAGAGAAAATTCTGGATAGCCGCAGAAACACTTTGTAGACCGCTTTGCGGCCGCCATCGAGCAATCTGATCGGCAGTCAACCTCCGCTCTTTCAGTATTTGCTCAAAGGGGTTAGTGGAAACCTCCTGGCAGAACACGATGACCCAGGGTGCTTCCCGTACAAAACCACTGTAGCGTCGTAACCAGTCGAGGTTTTCCAATTGCGTTGCCTGTGGCCAGGTTGCGATTTGCGTTACTTGATCATCGATAGCCTGTGCAATTTGCTCCTTGGTTGTTGGGTCATGGACTGCATAAAAGAACCACATTTGCCGATTGTTGGCGCTAGGTGCCCAGGATGCTAACTCGAGCAACTCTTCCACCACTTCCAGCGGGATCTCCATTGATGAATAGTGGCGAACGGACCGCCGGGAGCGGATAACCTCATCCATTTCCATGTGGTTTCTCCTTTCTGCTTGCTTGTAATTCTATCATTGAACAGGTCCTTCCGGCATTAACGAGAACGACCTCGCTGGGTATGTAATCACCCTGCCGGGGGGCTGAGTTGTTAATAGGTTTTTTCAATAAAGAGCAGAAAATGACGTGGGAATCCACTCTTTCTCGGATGGGATATCGTATCACCAAAGCACGCAAAGCGATCATTGGCGTGTTCAAGGATCATGAGGTGCCATGGTGTGCGGAAGAGGTTTGGCAGCGCCGTTCTGGCTGAACGTTACTTACCCTTGCCAGAGAGGTTGACGTTCCCTACGATTCAATCCATTACAGAAAGGAGATACTAAAATGGAAAAGCGCTTGTATCGTTCCCGAACCA
>JAPLHX010000326.1 GCA_026389415.1 Coprothermobacterota bacterium
TCCGGGAATCCGCCGCGAACCAGGTCCCGCACCTCTTGCAGGATCTCTTCCGAGGGCCGGCTGCGTTCCCGCCCGCGCAAATAGGGGACCACGCAATAGGTGCAGAAATTGTCGCAACCCAGTGTGATGTTGACATAGGCCCGCACGGACGCTTCGCGCTTGTAGGGAATAGGCAAAGGAGGGCGCTCGAATGGAAGCCCGCGCTCCTCCAGCAACGCGGTCAAGCGGGTGGGAAACGCCTCCAGCTCCTCCGGACCGCTCACCATGGCCACTTCCGGCTGTCGGGAGAGATCATGACGCACTCGCGCAGCCATGCAACCGGCTACAATCACTAGTGCGTTTCGCTTGGCGGTGGGTCGTGCGCGCAGCTTACCTAAAAAGGAGCGAACCTTTTGTTCAGCATTGTCCCGCACCGAGCAGGTATTTAGAACTACCAAGTCCGCATCCGCCAAAAGGGAGGGTTGCAAGCCGTGCGCCTCCAGCACGCCGACCAGGAATTCGGAATCGTGCACGTTCATCTGGCATCCATAGGTTTTCAGGAAATAGTTCACGATTCTATCATCCTACAGAACCTAAAAGCTGAGGAGGTCCCCCTCAGCTTTTAGGTCTGGCTTTTGGAAGGGTCAGCTCGGTTTGCGCGGCTCGACGATCAACTTGATGGCGGTTTTTTGCGCCCCTTCCACTTCCACCTGGACAAAACCGGGGATGCAAATCAAGTCGATAGTGTCACCCTCCAGGAATTTGCCCGCGATGGCGATCGCTTTCACCGCCTGGTTGACCGCTCCGGCGCCAATCGCCTGGATCTCGGCATGCTTGTTCTCGCGCACCGACCCGGCAATCGCCCCGGCCACGGAATGGGGATTGGAATTTGCAGATACTTTCAGTATGTTCGACATGTTCTTACCTCGGCTCGATCATAAACTTGATGGCTGACCGTGGTGATCCGTCAATCTCCACTTCGACGAATATGGGGACGCAGATCAAGTCAATGCCGTTGGATGCGACATACCCCCGTGCGATGGCAATGGCTTTGATGGCTTGATTTACCGCTTTTGGTCCAATGGCTTGTAGGTCGGCATGCTGAGCCTCCCTCACGGTATTTGCTACCGCCCCCGCGACCGCTCGTGGATTCGATGTCGCCGCAACCTTCATGATTGTCATGTCCTATCCTCCTCGATACGAGCTTTGCAGTGGAGATTGTATCACAGGTGTCCAGCCATCTGAAACCGCTCGATGGAGAGTGCGCGGCCGGTGGTTTCGTCTAGCACCAGCTTGATACCGCAGAGGCGGTTGTCCTTGCTGGCAACATCGAACCGAATCGGCAGAGCAGTGAGATAGCGCTCCACGATCGCTTCCTTGTTGACGCCAATCACCGAGTCGAAAGGGCCGCTCATGCCGATGTCCGTGATGTAGGCTGTTCCACCGGGGAGGATTCGCTCATCAGCGGTTTGGACATGGGTGTGGGTACCGCAGACCGCAGAGACCTTGCCGTCCAGAAACCAACCCATCGCCACTTTTTCGGAGGTGGCTTCGGCGTGGAAATCCACGATGATGGTCGAGGTGATCTGCCGCAGGGATTCAATCTCTTCCAGGCCCCGGCGGAAGGGGCAATCCACCGCTTCCATGAACACGCGACCCAGCAGGTTCACGATCCCGATTCGGATCTGCCCGGAATACCAAACGTAGGAACCATAGCCGGGAGTATCCGGTGGATAGTTCGCCGGGCGAATCAGCCGTGGCTCGCTGGGCATGTAGGGGATGATCTCCTTTTGTTTCCAGATGTGATTCCCACTGGTCAAGACGTGGATCCCTAAGCGAAACAGTTCTTGGGCGATGGGAATCGTTAAACCGTTCCCGCCGGCGGAATTCTCCGCATTGGCGATGATCAGATCCGGTACGAAATCCTCCACCAATCGAGGCAACAATTCTTTGACCAGTTGGCGGCCGGGTTTGCCGATCAAATCGCCGATGAAAACGACTTTGAGCATTATTTGGCGTAATCCGTGGCTCGAATTTCCCGGATCACTGTGACCTTGATTTGTCCGGGATAGACCATCTCCTGTTCCACTCGCTTGGAAATATCATGGGCCAGCTTCACCGCACCCACGTCGTCGATCTGGTCGGGTTTGACCACAATCCGGATTTCCCGTCCGGCTTGGATGGCATACGCCTTCTCCACGCCAGGGAAGGAATCCGCTACCGATTCCAGCGTTTGCAAGCGCTTGATGTATGTCTCCAGGCTTTCGCGCCGGGCACCAGGGCGGGAGGCGGAGATGGAGTCCGCCAGTTGGATCAATACCGGATAGATGGATTTTTGTTCCACATCGTCATGGTGGGCGGCCACGGCGTGGACCACTTCCGCATTTTCGTTGTACTTGCGCAAGAGATCCGCCCCCACGACGGCATGCGGCCCTTGCACCTCGTGACTCACCGCTTTGCCGATGTCATGCAGCAACCCTGCCCGACGGGCGGTGGTGGCATCTACTTTCAGTTCGGCGGCGATCAAGGATGCCAGGTAGGCCACTTCGAGGTAATGCTTAAGCACGTTCTGGCCATAGCTCGTGCGGTAGAATAACCGACCGAGCATCCGCACCAGGTCGGGGTGTAAACCGCGCACGGAAACTTCCAGCACCGCTTGCTCCCCCTCCTTCTTGATGGTGTCTTCCACTTCTTTCTGCGCCTTTTCCACCATCTCTTCAATCCGGTCCGGATGGATCCGGCCATCCACGATCAGCTTTTCCAAAGCGATGCGTGCGATTTCCCGACGCACTGGGTCAAAGGCGGACAGCGTGACGGCTTCCGGGGTGTCATCGATCACCAAGTCCACGCCGGTGATCGTTTCAAAGGCCCGAATGTTGCGGCCCTCACGGCCAATGATTCGACCCTTCAGATCGTCGGAGGGAATGGGCACCACAGAAACGGTGGTCTCGGTGGCATGATCGACGGCGGTCCGTTGAATGGCGGCGACAATAATGTCGCGGGCTCGATCGTCGGCTTCCTCGCGTACCAGGTCCTCCATGTCCTTCATCCGTTTGGCGATGTCGTGCTGGTATTCTTCCTCCACATTCTTTAAGAGGATTTGCTTGGCCTCATCCACCGTCAGCGTGGAAACCCGCTCCAACTCTTTGCGCGTGTCCAACACCAACTGATCCGACCGTTCTTTTTGGCGGGTCAGTTCCTGCTCCTTGTTGGTGATATTGCGTTCTCGTTTTTCCAGGTTGTCCAAGCGACGGTCGAGTGTTTCTTCTTTTTGGGTAACCCGTTTTTCTAGGCGCTGGATTTCCGTTCTTCGCTCGCGCAGTTCACGATCGGTTTCGCTGCGCAGGCGATGCACTTCATCCTTGGCTTCCACCAGGGCTTCTTTCTTTCTTGTTTCTGCTTCCTTCTTGGCGTCTGCCAACAACTGTTGGGCGGTGATCCGCGTGCTGACCGCTTGACGTTTTGTCAGAACCAAGGGGATCAGGTAACCGATGGCCAGCCCAGCAATCAGAGCCAACGCGATCCAAAGATAAATCATGTTCTCATCCCTTTCATCTATAGTTAGGGATGAGCGAACCGACTAGCGCAAAAGCTCTTGCAGGACTTGGTGGATTGTGGACGCGGAGAATCCCTTACTCTTCAGGTAATTCCCCACTTTGGCATAGCGCTGCGACGTGGGCGGGAGGGAGCGCCACTTCTTGGCAGCCAATCGATAAGCCGCCGGCGGCTCTGCCTCGGCCAGACAGGGTTCCACCAAGGTTTCAATCAAGTCCTCGGCCACCTTCCGTTGGCGCAATTCGTGCTTAATAATGAACCCCCCACGGGGGACCACTTCCGTCCGATGATACAGCCACATTTCCACGAACCTTTTGTCATCCAAGAGTCCCAGCTGCTCCAGGCGATCCAGAATTTGCGATTGCACTTCTTGCGAAAAGCCCTTTCGGGCCAGAAGATCGGCCACCTCTCCCCTGCTGCGGGGGCGAATCTTCATGAAGTGTGTCGCGGCTTTCAGTGCCTGGTGATATTCCTCGGTTTCGCTCATCTCGTTCACTTAATCGAGGACCCCGGGTGCCTCCTCTCCGATGGTCAGGGGCAACTTGGCCCCGCTAAAACTCGTACGAATCTTATCCTCCAGCTCCTTGCTCAGCTCCGGGTGCTCTTCCAGATAGGCCTTGACGTTCTCGCGTCCCTGGCCCAGGCGCATGTCGTTGTAGGAGATCCAGGCACCGCTTTTCGCCAACAATCCGCTAGCTAGTGCCAGATCCATGATGCAACCCACCCTAGAGATCCCCTTGCCGAAAATCAGGTCGAACTCAGCCTGCCGAAACGGGGGAGCCAGCTTGTTCTTAACCACTTTGACCCGAATCCGGGCTCCGACTACATCGTTCCCGACTTTGATCGTGTCTTGACGTCGCATTTCCAAGCGAACGGAGGCGTAAAACTTCAAGGCTCGTCCGCCAGGAGTGATTTCGGGATTGCCAAACATCACACCCACTTTTTCGCGCAGTTGGTTGGTGAAGACTACACAAGTGTTGGAGCGGGAGATGGCTCCGGTTAACTTACGCAAGGCTTGAGACATCAGGCGGGCTTGCAATCCGATGTAGGCGTCCCCCATCTCGCCATCCAATTCTGTTTTGGGCACCAAAGCAGCCACCGAATCGATGGCCACCACGTCGATAGCTCCGGAACGAACCAGCATTTCCGTAATATCCAATGCCTGCTCGCCCGAATCGGGTTGGGAAATGTATAAATCGTCGATGTTCACTCCCAGCGCACGGGCGTAGGTTGGATCTAGGGCATGCTCGACGTCGATGAATGCGGCCTTTCCGCCCAATTTTTGGGCTTCGGCCATGATTTGGAGGACCAATGTGCTCTTGCCGGAGGCCTCCTGCCCGTAAATCTCGGTCACGCGTCCGCGCGGAACCCCCCCCACCCCCAGTGCCAGATCCAAAGTCAATGCCCCGGTGGGAACAACATCCACGTTCATGTGGGTCGATTCCCCCAAACGCATGATCGAACCCTTGCCAAACCGTTTCTCAATTTGGGTCAACGTGATGTCGAGTGCTTTTTCGCGTTCGTCCACAGGATCTCCTTCCACAGAAGTTTCGATTTTGATTATTTTACACACAATTTCACTGGAATGATACCGGATCGACCGATCCGGACTCTGGCATCCCGCGGTCTAGGGAGAAATGATCAGGGGCTGGAATGCTTTTGCGGCATTGGGCACCTGGTTCCTACGATGTTTTTCATCCACCTCGGGGAATTTGGCGCAAGCGCAAGTAACTCCGGTAGCGGCGATCGTCAATTTCACCACGCTCCACGGCTTGCTTGACCGCGCAGTCCGGTTCTCGATCATGACGACAGTCCACACCAAAGCGGCAATCCGCTAGAAACGGCTGGAACTCGCGAAACAGCCGATCCACGCGGATCCCTTTCGGCTCCCATAAAGCAAACTCTCGCATACCGGGGGTATCCACCAGATAACCGCCAAAGTCCAGCGGGAACAGCGTCATCCCGCTGGTAGTGTGCCGTCCTTTGTCCGTATTACGGTTGACTTCACCCACCCGTTCGCCCAGCCCCGGCTGAAGTGCGTTCAGCAAGCTGGTTTTGCCCACACCGGATTTACCGATCAGAACGGAGACTAAACCGGTTAGCGCTTCCTGCAATTCCGGCAGGCCTTCTTCCGTAACGACACTGGTGAACAACAGCGGATATCCGATCCGTTGATAGACTCCGACTTCCCGGCGAAACTGGATTTGATCAACCAAATCCATCTTGGCAATGCAAATGATGGGCGGAATCTCAGCCAGGTCGGCCGCAAGCAGGTAGCGATCGAGCAGACTCCATTTCGGCATCGGTGCAGCAGCGGCCATCACGATTACTGCCTGGTCCACATTGGCCACGATCACGTGCTCCAGCGGGATTGCGCCCGCGGCCCTGCGGTGAAATGAGTTTCGCCGCTCTTGCA
>JAPLHX010000055.1 GCA_026389415.1 Coprothermobacterota bacterium
CCGGATATATTCATCCCCCCCATATTTGTTCCTCCCACGGGGCACTCCCCGGGAGGACTCCCGCCTTGGGGTTCGAGACGGGGTCCCAGTTCCAGTCCCAGTAGTACTTTAAGGCGAGGCGGGGGGGGTTCCACGGGCTGGGGTTCCACGGGCGGAGGGTCCGGTCGTGGAGGAGGTCCGCGCAGGGGGGGTGGTTCCACGGGCTGGTAGTTGAAGATAATATCAGGAAGAATAGACAGGACTCGTTGTAAAACGTAGAGGAAAAACAAGAGAAAAGGAGAAAATCATGGCAGGACTATTGCAGAAGGCACGTATCGCAGCATTGAGCGCAGCCCACGCACTATTGGACAAGCTAGTGGATTTGAACTCGATCGGAGCGGTCAAGCAGTATGCCAGAGACCTGGAGAGCGCCCTGGAGGACCTGCAGGACGCATCAGCCGTGGCAACCGGACATGTAAGGACGGTGCAGCGTGATGTGGACCAGATTCGGTCTCAAATGAAAGAGCTGAACCAGAACATCGACTTCGTTCTCAGTGACAATAAACCGGAGAATGACTATCTTGCCACTCCACTGGAGGCGAGGTTGATGGGTATGGAGCAACTGGTACGTACCAAAGATGAGGAGGTAGCCAGCGGACATAAAACGGCCCAAGCAATCAGTGAAGCCGCAACGACATTGCAGATCAGATATCAGAATATGGTACAACAGATACAACGCCTGGAAGCCATGGATATGGCGACGAAAGCCAAGGAAAGCGCAGTAGAAGCAATACGACAGGCTGGTCAAATTGCTTCGACAGGCGGTGATGTCTCGATCGACGCCGTAGCAGACCGCATGCAGCAACGGGCGGATGTAGTCGATGCAAGATTTGAACGAGCTCTGGGTGAGATGAGCAGTCAAGTAGACAATGATGTGGTAATCGTCCAGGCAAAAGCTCGGCTGGAACAGCGAAAAGCTCGTTTAGCCCTTCCCGAAAAGAAGGAATAAGACAGCAATACAGTCTATTATCTGCCGCAGATCCTGGCGAGTCCAGGTAAAAATGATGTATTATATGCGATCCATTAAATTAGTTGACATAATTGGCACTTGTTTTCCCGCTTTCTGGTTTCAAAGTGAGTTTGTATTGTTTGCCAGCATTCGTCGCTGGAGTGAAAGCGTCTTGTATGGGTTGCCTGACGTCGCAATTCATGCCACTCCCATTCCGTGGGATTAAGCTCCGGAGAATAAGGGGGTAAAAACAGTAATTCGATAGTCTCCTGCTTGGACAGATACTCTCTGACAAGTTTCGCCTTATGCCATTTAGCATTATCAACGTACAAAGTGATTCTTGAGCAATCATGGTAGCTTTCCCTTATCAAGTCCATCATCGATATGAAGATTTCCGCGTTTCCTCTGGGGATTCTTTGAACGATGGCATTCATCGTGTTGACATCAACGATGCCGCACAGGTTAACGCGTTCTCGTCTACTATCCGAGGGCAACAGGGGTTGGCATCCCTTGGGCGCCCATTGGGCGGCGATCGTCGGATCCAACTGGATGCCTGCTTCATCGGAAAAAAGAACCGCTTCATCAAGCTGCTGATTTTGGAGCCTTTTTTTTTAACGCCTCGACAAATGCCTCCTGTTCTTCGGGATCTGCTTTGCGATACTTCTTGCGTCCCCGCTGAAGGGAGAAATCTATGCGATGAATCCAATTGTTGACTTGGCTGTGCCCTATCTCGACCCCATGCTTCTCCTTCAGGTACGTTCTGACCAGGGGGCCATCCCAACGAGATTGACTGTATCCTTGGCTCGTCGGCGGTTGCAACAATATTTCCTTCAACTTCTCCGATATTTCCGTCGTCAAGCTGCTGGGCCGACCGGAACGCTTTTCTTCTTCCACTCCCGTGATGCC
>JAPLHX010000329.1 GCA_026389415.1 Coprothermobacterota bacterium
ATTCCCGATCGGCATAGCCGGCGGAGTTGGCGGACAGCAGCACCGTGGAGAACGAGGCTTGAGTGCTTTCGGCATAGGCTTCCACGCCCAGCGAATTCGCCACGCCCAATTGATTGGTGGTGGTGGAATAGGCGCCCGAAGCGAGGATCTCATGCCCTTGGATCTTCTCCACCAGCTTGCGCACGCCATACGCTCGTTCTTCCGGCGTGGTTTGCGCCGTTCGGGGTACAAAGGCGTCGACTTCAGAAATTGGCTTCGGTCCCGGAAGGGAGACGAACTCTTCGTTGGCGGGGGAGAGCCGGGCAATGGTGGTGGCCCGATCCAACACGGCGGCGATCGCTTCGTCGGTTAAGAGATTGCTGGAAGCGATCCCGATCTGCTTGCCCAGAATCGCGCGAACAGTCAGTGTGGCGTCTTCTTGCATGGTGTTCTGGTGGATGATGGAGTTGGCGAAGCGGGTCAATTCCTGCTCCTGGGACATCACTACGGCCTCGCATTGGTCACAGCGAGCTTGAGAGAGGGTTTTTTTCAGGATTTCGAGTACTTGATCTTTGTTCATCCCTT
Organism: Coprothermobacterota bacterium; assembly: GCA_026389415.1. Classification (GTDB taxonomy): domain Bacteria; phylum Caldisericota; class JANLFM01; order JANLFM01; family JANLFM01; genus JAPLHX01. The sequence continues at coordinate 565 of JAPLHX010000329.1, forward strand.
CATCACTCCTACTTGCACTTTGCGGAACCGGGCGGGTGCTGCCCCATGTCCGACGTGCATCACTTGCGGTGGTTGGCCCTTGCCGCAGTTGGTGAGTCCCCAAAGGATCCAGGCATCCCGGTTGGCCACGGCATCGCAGGAATTCCAAAACTGGGGAGTCATTCCGGTATAGGTGGCGTTTTTCACCACCGCCCCCAACTTGCCGTTTTCAATCTCGTACGCCATCTCGGTGCCGAACTGGAAGTTTAGCCGCTTGTCGTCGATTGACCAGGATTTGTTGGTGATCAGGTAGAGGCCGTGCTCGGTGTCGGCAATGATCTCGTCCAGGCTGGCATCGCCCGGCAGCAGTGAGATATTGGTCATGCGGATGATGGGCATCCGCCCCCAGCCGTCCGCCCGCATCGCTGCGCTATTGGGGACATTCAAGCTGCGGGCCGTTTCCCGGCTGGTGAGATACCCCACGAACCGTCCCTGGCGGATGATGTCTACGCACTGGGCCGGGGCGCCCTCGTCATCGTAGGCGAAGGTTCCCAGTCCGCCCGGGCTGGTGGCATCGGCTACGATATTTACGTGGGCAGAGCCGTACTGCAGCTTGCCCAATTGGTCGGGCGTCATGAAACTGGTGCCGGCGTAGGAAGCTTCGGTACCGAACACCCGGTCCAGCTCCGTGGGGTGCCCGCAGGATTCATGGATCTGCAGGCCAAGCTGTGAGGATTCCAGAATGATGTCCATCTCTCCGGAGGGGCAGGGCTTGGCCGTCAGCAAGGCCGCCGCTTCCTGGCCGATCCGCTCCGCGTTTTCCAGCAACCTGAGGGACTGAACGAACTCGTAGCCGCAGGCTGCCACATTGCCGCCCATGGAATTGGGGAAAGACCGGATCTGGTAATCTCCCTCTCCTACGGCCATCGCTTCCATCCCGCCGCCGGACTCGATCTTGTCTTGCTCGATGTAGGAGCCTTCGGTGGAGGCAAACACCTTGTTCTCTTTCCAGAAATTCATGAAGGCGCGGGAGATCGTCACCCCTTCGCGGAACGTGTTCTCATCGCCGATCCGCAGGTGGCTCACCG
>JAPLHX010000332.1 GCA_026389415.1 Coprothermobacterota bacterium
GTCCTGCCGGAGTGCTCAGCGGAGAAGCCGTCCTTTTTCGATCTGGGAAATGGGCATTAGGTGGCCTGTTTCCTCTACAAGAGGGCATAATGTCGCAGACAATCCTAGAAATCGATCAATTGAAGAAGTACTTCCACATCGGCAAGAACAAGCAGGGGCCGATTTTTGTGCGGGCGGTCGACGGCGTCTCCTTCACGGTGGATGCCGGCGAGACCTTCGGCTTGGTCGGCGAATCCGGCTCCGGCAAAAGCACCCTGGCCTACACTGTGATCGGCATGTACAAGCCGACCGCCGGGCAGATTCTCTACCGCGGGCAAAGCCTGGGAGTGGAGGCCCGTCGGCGCCCGTTGGCATTGAAAAAAGAACTGCAGATCGTATTTCAGGATCCCGGCTCCTCCCTTAACCCCCGCCAGACCATCCGCCAGATCCTGGAAGTTCCCTTGCGTTTGCACCGGCGCGAACTGAAGAAGAGCGAGCTGGAGCAGACGGTGATCGAGCTGCTGCAGAAGGTAGAGCTGTCGCCGGACTACATGTTCAAGTCGCCCCCATCGATCGGCGGGGGGGAGAAGCAGATGGTGGGAATCGCCCGCGCACTGGCGGCCAATCCTTCGCTGATCCTGCTGGATGAGCCGACGTCCGCCCTCGATGTCTCCGTCCAGGCGAAGATCATCAGCAAACTGATCGAGCTGCAGGCAGAGCTGAACCTCACTTATCTGTTCATCACCCACGACCTCAGCCTGATGCGGAATGTGGCCACCCGGATCGCGATCATGTATCTGGGCAAGATTTGCGAGCTGGCCAGCGCCAGCGAGTTCTTTCATCACCCGATGCATCCCTACACCCAGATGCTGCTCTCGTCGGTGCCGGTAGTGACCGCGGACGAAGAGCGGATGAAACCGAAGAGAGTGCGCTCCACCGGAGAGATCCCCAGCCCGGTGAACATTCCGTCGGGGTGCAGCTTCCATTCACGCTGCTCGGAAAAAGGCGGACCCTGCACAGTCGACGACCCCGGCTTCCTCGAAGTCAGTCCAGGCCATTTGGTGCGCTGTCACCAATTTCCGACGGACACCAGCGCTGTCTTTGATGAAGGGGAAATTCCGCATCGCCAGGAACTGTGGTCGGTCCCATTCATCGCACCTCGAGTGGATCCGATCAGCGGTCTGGCAGAAGGAAGGACATCTGATGAGTAAGCTGCTGTGGATCAATCCTTTTGGCAACGACGGCTCCGATCAGTCGATTTACGCCTATCTAGCTCCTCAACTGGCCTCGGACACCGTTCTGCGCGTCACTGCCCTCCCCAGGGGACCGGAGCACGTGGAGTACCACTACTACGAATCGCTGATCTTGCTTGACCTGTTGCACACCATCAAACGGGCGGAAAATGACGGATTCGATGCGGCGGTGATCGGTTGCTTCTACGACCCCGGCCTGCGCGAGGCGCGAGAGATCACGGAACGGATGGTGGTCACAGCGCCGGCGGAGGCCTCGATGCACATTGCCGGCACCCTCGGGCATACCTTTTCGATCATCGTCGGACGGAACAAGTGGATCCCCCAAATGCACGAGAACGTGGTGAAGTATGGCTTCCGCGATCGCCTGGCCTCCTTCAAGTCCGTGGACCTGGGGGTCTATGACTTCATGAAGGACCTCAACGAAACGAACCGACGCCTGACCGCCGCCGCCCGCGAGGCGGTGGAGCAGGACCGGGCGGAGGTGATCATTCTTGGCTGCACTGCACAGCTGGGTTTCTTCCGCGAGTTGCAGGAATTGCTTGGCGTCCCCGTGATCGATGTCGCCGTTGCCTCCCTGAAATACGCGGAATTCCTGGCGGATCTGCAGAAGAGACTGCATTGGGGGCACAGCAAGAAATACGGATACGAATCCCCGCCGATTGCGGAAATCGAATCGTGGAAGCTCGCTGAGCAGTATCAGTTGGGAGACTTATGGAAACGCTAGGAGAATACCCATGAAAAAGAATTTCAAAGAAACCTCCCTCAGGGTCGGTTTTGACGTTGGCGGCACGTTCACCGACGGCGTCCTGATGTCGGGAAAGAACGTGCTGGCGAAGACGAAGGCGATCACCACCGGCGACGTAACCACCGGC
>JAPLHX010000234.1 GCA_026389415.1 Coprothermobacterota bacterium
TTACTGGAGCCAAGCCCTCGGAAAAGGAACGAGCATCACTGAACTGCGGGTTGCTCACGTACTCTGGCTGGCCGGGACTACCCTGGTTCACCGAAGCCGGTAGCGGGCAAAACTTGTAGCGGGCAAAACCGGCAATGCTTCCCGACCCTTGATCGGGGAGCGAAAAAGCCCCATTCTTAAGGAAATATCTATTCGCGAGGGAAACTTGGTTCGAGAATCGATTCTCCACCCTACAAATGCCGATAGCAAAAAGCAAGGAAAAAAGGAATTGGCCATCTACGAAGGGTTGCCCATCGGTGTCTACCGCGTCACCCCGGGTGGGAAAATCGTCCAAGCAAACAGCGCATTTGCCGAAATCCTCGGCTATCCAAATCCGCAGTCTCTGATTGGAAAAAACACCCATTCCTTGCTGGTCGATCCCCAGGATCGCCAGCGGGAATCCCAGTTGCTGCAGGAAACCGGCGTGGTCAGCGGTTTTCCCATCCGTTTGCGGCGCTTGAACGGAAAAGTGATCTGGTGCGAAGACCATGTTCGAGCAATTCGGTTGAAAACGGGAGTGGCGTACCAAGAAGGCAGCATTATTGACATATCTGAAAGAAAGCGAGTAGAAGAAGCACTGCGCGAAAGCGAGGAGAAGTTCCGCTCCATCTTCGAGAATGCCGGGGTGGGAGTCGCCCTGATCGATACGTCCGGACGTGTTCTAATGGTCAACGAAGTCCATTGCCGCTTCCTGGGGTATTCCCGCAAAGAGTTGGTAGGGAGCCGGTACGAAAAATTCCTGGTCTATCCGTTCGTCCGTGGATTTCTCTCTCTTGGCCTGATGAAGAGCTACGGGATTGAAAAGCGCTATCTGCGGAAAGACGGCCAAAGCGTCTGGGGACGGATCAATGTTGCCGCCGTCAACGATCCCTATGGCGGCCCGGAGTATCTTGTGATCATGTGCGAGGATGTCACCAAGAGCAAGCGGATTGAGGAAGCGCTGAAAGACCATCAGAGACTGGTGGAACGGATCGCAGACTCTGCTCCCGTGTTGATCTATATTTATGACCTGAAAGAACGACGGAGTATCTACGTGAACCGCACGGCTTCTGGATTCATTGGCTACACGCGGGATCGAATTCAGCAACTGGGTGCGGATTTTTTTCAACAGAATCTCCATCCAAACGATCTGCATGTACTCGATCAATTACGGGATCGATTTGTGAACGCGCCAAAGGACACGGTCATTGAGGCGGAATTCCGCATGCGTAGTGCCTCCGGCGAATGGCGGCCTCTCCTCAGTTGGAACACTCTGTTTGGCCGCACCTCCGATGAGATTCCGCGTCAGATTCTGGGCTCCGCCATCGATATCACGGAGCAGAAACGCGGCCAAGAGGAAATTCAGCGCTATCAAGAAGCCCTACGCTCTCTGACATCGGAGTTAGCCTTGGCCGAACAAAAGCAGCGCAGCCAGATCGCACTGGCACTGCATGACCAGATTGGTGCGGAGCTTGCCCTCGCTCGGATGAAACTCCGATCCATTCAAAAGAAGGTCGATGGGCAAGAGATCGCGGTGGAATTGGAGGGAGTGACAGAGATCCTGGAAGAAGCACTTCTGCACACTCGCTCCCTCACCTTTGATTTAAGCCCGCCAATCCTGGATCAGTTGGGGTTGGAAGCGGCGCTGGCCTGGTTAGCTGGACAGATGCAACAACGGTTTGGCTTGGTGGTGAATTGCCAGATTCCGGGAAAGCGTTTGCTGTTGGACGCCAAGGCCCGGGTCATTCTTTTCCAGGCGGTGAAGGAGTTGTTGGTGAACGTGATGAAGCATGCTCAGGTCGGTGAGGCCACGATTCGCCTGATGCAATCGGCATCCTGGGTGAAGGTGATCGTTCAAGACAAGGGCGCCGGTTTTGCGCAAGAGACACGCAAACTGATGCAGGTTGATGGCGGTTTTGGTTTATTCAGCATGCATGAGCGTTTGCAATACCTCGGCGGAAAAATGGAGGTAGAATCTCAGCCGGGCCGTGGGACCAAGGTCGTCCTACAGGTGCCCATCGATAAGCCGAGACCGCGGGCGC
>JAPLHX010000241.1 GCA_026389415.1 Coprothermobacterota bacterium
GAGGATCCAAGCATGCAGCCCTTTCAAGGCTTTTCGCAGACAATCGAAGCTCATTTTGTAGTTGGCGGATACCAGTGCAGGAGAGTTGCGGTCCGGTTGGCCCAAAGCATACAGGCCGGGGGGGATCGCATACTGCATCCGTCCCCAGCCCCAACGAACGCGCAAGCTGCCAAGGATATCTGCAATTCCCAATGCACTGGACACTTGGGGTAGGATCCTGTCGCCAACTTTCATCGGTTTGCCTACCGGGTGCGTCCGCCAAGAACGATTCTTGCTTGACTTGATGGCCTCACAAGCGCATGAGCGACGGTTTCCCACCATCGATCTCCGCCTTCGGCGCCATGAGCTGCCTTGTTTTTGTGTTTTCCGTTCTTCATTCTTCATCGGGGTCATCCTTGGTTGCCTGCGTGTATTATCATTCAACCATTCCTGTCGTGGGCGCAAGCAGGTCCTCAGTCTGCGGCCTGATGCCAAAGACGGCAACGGCCTCGCGCTCCCTAACATGTTTACGGCTGGTGCGCGACCGGATCTCCTGATTGCGAGAACATCTCCACGATCGTGAATCGTTCCGCAATCAATGGGACCGGGCTGCCGGCAATCCTTTCGATTCAGGGTGCAAAAACAAATCACAGCGCTATAATCAATTGGGGAAACCCACAAGGAGGGGTGTTTGATGAATCGTTTGGGGAATCGTTTTCTTTTCATTCTTCTCTCGTTGCTGCTTGTCTTCCCTTGTTTTTGGATCAATGCCAAACCCACCGCGGCTGTCACGTTGGACCTGGAGATTTGGTTTGCGGGAGGCGGAGGACGCGCAACGCTAAATTACGAAGCCAAGCCGGCAGACTTCCAGGATTTTCTGGCTACTCTGGAAACGGACGGTTGCCTGGTTACTTCAACCAACACCCTTACCGCTCCCGATGCCGGCGGTTTGCGTCACTACGAGGTGGAGCTGGAATGGACCGACCCGCCGGGTTGTTCGTTTACGGCTCAAATCGACGAATTGCCCGAAGGGAAGCGGCATCTCCGATTCAATTATGGAGATTCCTTGTTGGCTTTGTTCTCTGATTTCAAACCGGAGACCGTACGTTTGCACGTCCCAGGCGCTGTGCTAGAGACCACCGGCAGTCGGGAGGGAGGGGTGGATACGGCTTCCTTCAGTACCTCGCTGACACCGGTGATGGATATCATCTATTTGCTTTCCTCTTCACCCCGCGTCGTGATCACACTCACTCTGCATCCCACGGAATCGCCCACCTGCCGGGCGAGGACATCAACGGATTCCTGGCAGCGCTGGCCGATGACACAGTGCAGGTGATCAGCCAAAAGGAGATTTCAGCCGGCTCCTGGGAGCTGGAAATCCAATGGGAAACACCCTCCAGTCTCACGGCCGACGTAAGTGCAGCGGGGGGTAAGACACAGCTAGAGGTTGCCTACGCAGGCCGCGGACTCCAATATTTCTTACTGGGACGTCCGCGCGGCGCCTTCGTCTTTTTCGTGCCGGGTCAGGTGTCCGAGACCAATGGACTGGAAGCGGGAGAAAATGCAGCCAAGTTCGCGCCGGAGATCGAGCCCATGAGAGTCGCTTATTTACCAGGAATTTTACCCACGTTGACCGAAAGCGCTCTCCCGTCGCAAACGGCATCCCCCACACCCTTGACCCCCTCCGGCAGTTCATCCGAATCCGGCACTCCCAGCGAAAGTGCCACACCTCCCACCGAACAAAACGACTCTGCGCCGAGCGAGAGCGTAATACCTACAAGCGAATCCTTGCGCGAAACATTGCCGTCCACCCATTCGCCGACCACCCCGAGCGCATCGCTTACTAGTAGCGGGTCGATTCCCACGTCCACTTCCACTACTCCTCCGCCAGCGGCCGGCTTTCAGCTTTGGCTGATCGTGGTCTTGGGGGTGGGAATCCTCCTGCTGGGAATGTTGATCGCCGTGCTCTTGATGGGACGGAAACGGCCGCCGACACCGCCCGCTGATCCAGGCTCCACGCATCGGATGGATTCAGCACCGCCCCCCTCACCGTCCCATCCCCTAGACGCTTCACAAGAGGCCGCGTCCGACTCGCGCTATAGTGGCAAATGCGGCTGCAAGTTGGTAGCTGATAAACAATTCTGCCCCGGGTGCGGCACCCCTATTGCCTGAACCTCGTATAATCAGAAGAAATCCCGCGCATCGTCTCGTGCGGGAGAAATCGCACGCGAAAATCGAAACGGCAGGAGGCAATAATGCAACAAGCGACAAAACGGGTTCTCTTGATTTTCTTGTCTGTTCTGCTGTTGAGCGCACTGCTGCCGGTAGGATTCCCTCCGGTGCAGGCGCAAGATTACGAACTGGAGCTGTGGTTCAATGCCGATGGCACCGGCTGGGGTGCGGCCATTTTCCAAAACACGCAGGCACTCTACGACGAATTCCTGGGATGGCTGGAAGTGGACGGAATCCTGGTGATCCGGGACGAACCGCTGGGTACGTCCACGGAGTTCGATGTGAACACCTACTCGCTGGAATTCGAATGGAGCACAGCCGATACGTCGTTTTCGCCTTTGCAGGAACCGCTGTCCGGTGGTCTGGTGAAACTCAGCCTCAGTTTGGAGGATTCCCTGCTGGGGTTGTTCACGGAATGGCTCCCCTATTCCGTGCTCCTTCATGTTCCCGGCAGCGTGGAGGACACCAACGGCAACAGGAAATCCGAGGACTCCGCCTCCTTCTGGCCCTCCGACACCCCCACGATGGAGATCAGCTATCAGCCGGGAGAAACCACGCCTACCCCCACCCCGACGGTCACGCAAAGCGCCACCGCGACTCCACCGACGGAGAGCGCCTCCCCCTCCCCCGGTAGCCCTTCGCTGACGCTCACCGCTCCCCAGGCCGGTGAGGAGATCCTGGCCGGCCAAGCCTACAAAATTCAGTGGGAATCGGCCAATTTGCCCGCGGAGGCTCACTTCTCTCTTTGGTTCGCCATGGGTGAGGAGTGGTACAACATCGATCTCTACCTCGATTCGTCAACTACGGGGTACTATTGGACCGCCCCTCCGTTCGCGGTAGCCAACGCCCAGATTGGCGTGTTGGCCGAGGTCAATGATCAGTCTGTGGCGGAGTTCCTCCAGCCCTGCCGGGTGAAAGCCAACCCTACCCTTACCGCCACCACCACCGGTTTTCCAGAGTTTCGCTTCGATGCCCCTTCCTTCGATCAGGAATTCCCGGCAGGCCATAGCGTAGAAATCCGCTGGATTTCCAAGGATCTGCCTGGCGGAGAGATCTATCTCAGCTACCAGGTCGGTGAGGGAAACTCCCTGGAGATCGGGTCGTTCCCTTTGACAGAAACGAAGACGACCTGGAATCTACCGTCTGACTTGCAAGGCATCGTGATCCTCTCCGGCGGCAACTATTGGAATGATGGCTACACCGTGGGCGATACCCTCCAGATCCGCGTGATCCCTTCGGCCAGTCCGACTCGACCGGTTACGCCGATCACCAGCCGATCACCCTCCCCCACTCCGACAACCTCTCATCCTCCTACTCCCACCACCCAAGCCTCTCCTACGCCAACCACCCAAGCCTCTCCTACGCCAACCGCAACTCGTCCTCCCAGCCCCACGGCCAGTCCTCCTCCGGTTGAATCCAGCGGCTTTCCCCTCTGGGTCATATTGCTGATTGCCGTGGGCGGAGCCGTACTATTGCTCTTGATCGTCGTCCTTGTGCTGGCTGGCCGGCGCGGGCCTCGTCCGCCCAAGGTTGGTCCACCCACGCTTCCCCCAGAACCTTATTTGGGCCCTTCGGAACCAATCGCTCCCCCCCTGCCAGGCACTTTGGATGCTATTCCACCGGCACCCCCCGGGATCACCTCTTCACCAACTTCTGGCGCTCGCTTCTGCCCCAATTGCGGCAGCCCGCTGGATCCGGGGGAACGTTTCTGCACAAGCTGCGGGAAGCCTATCGGGTAAAAGACCAGGGGAAGACCTATCGAAAAGAAAATCGATGTCTTGAGCCAAGTGACGGGAATTCTGCTCACCCCGTGGTTGCTACGGACGAAACCGCCTTGCTAAGTTGAACGGAAAACAACGACTCGATCGGATCGAATCAAAGTCCGAAGCGTTGACAGAGGTCGGCCACATCTTGTACGGCAAGCATCTGGGAGTGGTAGGGGCGAAAACCCAATCTCGTGTTGATGGACAGCATGGGCACATTTGTGTTGGCATTTGCCGTTTCGATGTAATGGGCTTGGGGGAATTCCCTCCTCACCAAGACCAGCATCTCCGCCTTTAGCCATTTACCCAAGTCACGTCCGCGATAGGGGGGTAGCACACCCGTGATCGCTTGTACCACTCGCCAAGGTTGGGCTGGGTTGTAATACGTTTCGGTCACACCGCTGATGGCGCCATCTTCCTCAAGGGACAGCATCGTTGTGTAAGTGATTCCTTTTTCCTCTACCAGTTTTTCGGTGGCTCGCCGGTCTTCGATCGAAGTCTGCTCTTGCAAGGGATATTCCCCCGATTCGTATTCCGGCGCCTGCCGTCCTACTTCATTGTAGACGCTGACATATTCCTCCAGCAGTTCCACCGGCATCACATGGATCCTCTCGATCCGAACGCCGGGAGCTTGGGGAGGGCATTTCTGCCGCCATTCCTCCACCAGTTTCCAATTGGCTTCATCCAACCATAGCCGGTTGATCGTGCGGTCCACCACCATCTTTGCGCCGAAATGGCGGGCGAAGGTGATGCCCGATGCCAAATCCACACCGTCCCGGAAGGCGACGATCCCTTGGTCTCGGGCTCCGAGCACAGCCAACTTGAGCAAAACCGTGCCGATCCCCCTTCGTCGGAACGCTGGATCCACAGCAATCACCAGGTTGCTGAGCGCACGCTCACGTTTCCAATCGGGTGAGTTTTCATTCTGAAAACTCAATCGGGCGGTTCCCACCGCCTTTTCATCTGCCCGAGCCATCCAGCGGAGATCACTCCAATGTGGATGGGGATGCAGCAGAAATTCGCGGTCCGATTGCGGATCGGGCGGTGGTTCGCCCGGGCATCGCTCTTCGAACAAAAGCCGCCAGTGGGTAAACAGCATTTGCCATTCGCCCTCGGTCAGGGTTGGCGGGTCATACTGCACATAATGGATCGGGGAAGGTTCCATCCCCTGATTCTGAGGTTTACTTTCTTTGTGCGCAAGGTGGATCGGTTTGCCCGGCTAGCTCATTGCAGGATCGCCCCTTGGAGGGTCGTTGCTGGTTCGCGGATCAGTCCGGGGGCTCGGAGGAGGTCGATAACGGCAAATGCACCATCACTGTGGTTCCCTGCCCCACTTCGCTCTCCAGGGAAATCGTCCCGCCGTGTGCTTCCACCAGGATTTTGGTCACATAGAGACCCAGTCCGGCGCCGGGGATGACGGAGTGCACCGCGCCGGGCGCCCGCCGGAACGGTTGAAACAGGTCGGGCAGCACTTCCGCGGGGATGCCCACGCCATGATCCTGGACGACCAACGCCGCTCGGTCTTCTTCCTGCCTCAGTCGCACCGTCACCTCTCCTTGCGGGGAAGAAAACTTGATGGCATTGGTCAACAAATTGTGCAGCACGCGTTCGATCGCTTCCGGATCTAAGGGAAGCAACGGAAGGCTTGCCAGGTCGGCCACCAGCAACAGGCTCTTCTTGACCGCTAGAATCTGCATATCGGTCAGAGCTTGTTTCGTTAGTGCTGTCAGATCCGAAGTCACAAGGCTCAACCGCATTCCCGTGGTCTGTATCCGCTGACTGTCCACCAGGTTGTTGATCAGTAGTCGCAGGCGCACCAAATTGCGCGCCCACAGTTCTTCTTGCTCCTCAAACCGCTTCAGCTTTTCCTGTTCGGGTAGCGATTTCAGCACTTCCTGTGCGGCGGTCATCAAAAAGAGGGGTGTTTTTAGTTCATGTGACACAGCGTAGAGGAAATCCATCCGCGCTTTTTCCGCTTTCTGCTCTAGCAGTTTTTGTTCGGTGATGTCCTCTCCCAGGTAATTTACACCCATCGGGCGACCATCGCTTTCTCGCATCAGGGTGTTGGTCCAAGCCACAAGGCGACGTTCTCCGGTCCTCGTCAAGATCTCGTGGGTGTGATGAATCGGGAGTTCTTCTCGTTCCAGGGCGCCCTGAAGAATCGCCCGCAACTCGACCTTGCTTTCTGTTGGGATACACAGAGTGAAGTAGTCATGCTCCAGCACTTCTTCCCTACAAAAACCGGTTAGCCGCAAGAAGTAGTCATTGCAAAAGGTGACTCGCCCCTCCTTGTCCAGATTCAACGCGACCAAGTGGACATTCTCCAATGCTTCGCGGAAGCGTCGTTCCGATTCCTGCAGGCTCGTCTGCGCCCGAATGCGTTCGGCGCCCGCTCGAACAGGTTGCGGAAGTCTTCCTCGCTCTGACGCAGGTTCTCCTCCGCCCGCAATCGGTCCATGGTCAGCGCCGCTTGGTTCATGATGATTTCAATCATCTCGCGCCAAGGGGTAATGTCTCGCTTGGCCATCAGGGTCAGACCTCCGAAATGGAGACCATGCCAAACCAATCCCATCGCGTAGACACCCCTTACACCCAACAGCTTCTCTACGGCCGTACAAACCACTTTGGGCAGCCGTCGGGTAAGGATGGCATAAATGCCGCCTTCCATCCGTTCCAACTTTGCACTACGGAAGGACTTCAGCTCCTCCTCGGTCATGTCCTTCAAATAAAAAACACTCTGCCGGGGATCCTGCCCCAGAATCTGAATCACTTTCTGGGTCAGGTTGCCAAACCCGAACTGTGCGACCATCCGCATGGATTGGGTGCTATCTTCCATTTGGGTCATCACCACATAACCGTCACCGACCAACTCGTGGATCTTCTGTCCGACCAATTGATAGATTTCACCCAGGTCGTTGCTTTGCAAGAGTGCGGAGTGGGTATCGGCAATGATCCGCAGGGCCTTGAGATCACCGGGAGAAGGTTGCGATGCAGCGGCGACGGTGGGATCCTCATTCATGGTCGGCGCAGACCTCCCAGGCGCCCGCAACGCAAGGTTTGCGCGTCCGTTAGCGCGGACGTTGCTGCCTGTTTGGGAACCAAGAAGCCTCTAGAGTAGAGCGGGGACAATCGATCCGCTCGCGCCACATGCATCTTCTATCCACCCGAAACCGGTTTCATCAGAATTACCGCGTTTCCTTCCTGCTATTCTAGTCTGCGCAAGCGGTTGCAACAATCGGAAGCAAATGCCAGCGCGGGTAGTAGCGGTGAAAACCCATCATCTGTTGGCCCAGTGGCAGATTCGGGCCGGACTTGCTCAGTAGGCTGGTTGCCACAGGATTCTATCCCTATGATTGATGAAAGTGGAAACAGGACTGGAAATGGGTAGAGTGGTAGAGCCATTGACTCTGCACAATCAATCTTGCGCCGCTCGAATGCCGCTTGGGTGCTATCATCAGCAACAACTGGGTCGAATTCGTTAGGTAGAAGGAGAAGTTTGGTATGAACATGCAAGGAACGGTGGCCATTGTTACGGGAGCAGCCTCTGGGATCGGCAAGAGTGTTGACGAACGCTATGCTCCGTCATCGTAAACCATCTGAGCGTTTACCGGAGATGACAATATGATTGCTAGAGGGTTTCCGGTGTCATTCAATTCACCAATGATTGGCTATTCCATCGAAAATTGTGGCATAGAATGAGAACTTCAATATTAGCTATCAGTGCCTTGGTTCTCGTAACCTTGGTTGGCTGTAGCACCGGAGCGCCTGCATCTCCAATTGCCCCGTCGACCGCTACACAGACTCCTCTATCGTCGGTGGCAGTTGAGCCGACCTTATTATCGCCAGCTACCATAACGCCAACTATCGAAAATGGGTTTTCAATCTATCTGCTTGCTCAGAATATACCTCCTGAACAACTCGCCATTCTCAGCCATCTTGAACTTGAAAATATACCTGTTCTGTCGATCAATGATATTGCTACCTACGCAAAAGCGACGCATGAAATTGAGCTGACCGCTTCTGGTTATGAGCGAATTCACAGTTTATCTGTACCGACAAATGGAAGAGCGTTCGCAGTTTGTGTTAATGGTGATCCCATATATAGTGGTGCGTTTTGGGCTGGATATTCTTCTCAAAGCTTTGATGGGATAGTAATTGACCCAATTTATGCGACAAAGGAACATCCTGTAATTCAAATCCAACTAGGTTATCCAGGACCAGCCTTTTTTCATGGGGATGATCCCAGGTCTGATCCTAGAATCTTGCAGGCCTTAGAACAAGCGGGCAAGCTGAAATGATGACTGTGCAAAGAACAAAGCTGCCCAACAAGTCGCTGCGCCCGACCGCTTCGCCTCGCTGCGCTTCGCTCGCTGCGGGTGAACTCCGCCGTTAGCCGCATTGAAATCCATGGATTATGCGCACGATATTGCCAGGGAAGGGGATAAACAGGTATGACTCATAAAATAATCGGCATGGAGCACGATAAGAAGATTGCTCTTGTTGCGCACGACAATAAGAAGCGTGATCTGGTGGAATGGGCAAAATTCAATCGAGTGCTCTTGGCTCACCACAAGCTATATGCAACAGGGACCACCGGCGAGATCTTGGAACAAGAGCTTGGCTTTAAAATCACCAAACTTCAGAGTGGACCCTTGGGCGGTGATCAGCAAATCGGCGCCAAGATCGCTGATAGCGAAATCGATTTTCTCATCTTTTTCTGGGATCCACTCGAACCGCAGCCCCATGATCCCGATGTCAAGGCGCTCTTACGCATGGCGGTCGTTTGGAACATCCCCATTGCCTGCAATCGCTCTTCTGCGGATTTTATGATTTCCTCTCCCTTGATGGATAGCAACTATGATCGTCTTGTGCCGGATTGCGATGTGTATCGAACCCGGAAGATAACCGGGGACGAATAAGCAGGACAAAGTTCAATCGGGTTGGTCGAAGAAGACAAGTTGTAAAAAAGCATATTCAAGTGGCTAACACGCCGAATCCAACGAGTTCTGCGTCATGTCGTTCAAATTGAATTGGGGACAGCCACTCATTTTATGTCTCTTTTCCCTGCATTGACGGGTCTGCCGGCTTCCCCTCTTACCGGTTTCATTTGAAACCGTTTCTATCGTTGACGAATCCTTCATCCCCCGAAAGTCGATTGACGAAGGAGTCCCGACGAACGGAGTTCTAAAAGTGACTTCTTGTCTCCGATCTGTTCCCGAAGCAGACCATCGGATGCGAAAACCAGATCCTGGTTGCTGTGCCGGCATGGCAGGCGGCGCCGGACCAGGGGCAGCAGGTGGAAGTTTTAGTACGGTTCCTCTCCCTGGCTGTTAAGAATAATTAGTGGCTGTCCCCAATTTTCCATAACGGTTAGAATTGAGGAGCCGTGGCTGGCAGCTTCGTGGAATCGATGCCTTCGCACAGCGCGTTGTCCACCGTCAGGTTGCCCTGGGCGTCAAGCGTCACGGTCCAGATGGTGTCGTAGTCGCTCATTGGCCAAGATAACGCTGGGACTGGGTCGGGGTCGCTGCCGCCATAGCTCTGAAGGAGCGCAGTTATCAGCGGTGGATAGTGTGCGTGCTCCCACGCTACCAGCAAGGTTTGATTGGAGAGCGTGCCGCCGGTAAAGAAAAAGTCACTAGTGGCCTTGGCTACGCTTTGATCGGTCACCTCCATTCCCATAGTGAAGCCCGCGACCAGATAAAAGGGCAAATTATTGGCGATTGTATATGGCCAGACCGTTAGTGAGGGCCTGACATACGAAAAACTATTATTACCCAGAGTGAACGACTGTGCGGGGTCGATGGAATAAACCAGGTTGGGGCTGATTTTGCCGCGCAGAGCGTCCG
>JAPLHX010000243.1 GCA_026389415.1 Coprothermobacterota bacterium
AATTGCGCGATTGGATTGTCCGTCGCCGGACTCAGAACAATCCGTTGATCTCACGGTAAGCAAAAAAGATCGACACCAGGAAGAGGAGGATGGCGAAGGCACGAATTAGCTTTTGATCCCGGGTGCGAAGCGCTAGCTTGGCTCCCAGTGTAGCCCCGGGAAATGTCAGGATTGACAATGCTAGAGCCAGCCACCAATCAATGTGCCCCAACATCCCATGCACGATTGTGCCGGGAATGGCGATCACGGAAATCACCAACAGCGAGGTTCCGAGGCAAATTTTTACCGGCATCTGCAGAATCAAAAGGTAAGCGGGTACCATCAGGATACCACCACCGATCCCCAGGAAACCGGAAAGCAACCCCGCTGCCAAACCGATCAAGCTGATCTGCCACCAGTGTACGTGGAGTGCTCTTGCTGTTTTCGTCTGTACAGTCTGCTTCCAGAACATGTTGAGAGCGACCAACAGCAGGAAACCGGCTGTGAAAATCATCATCACGGTTCCGGAAAAGAAGCGAGTAGCATAGGAACCAATCAAGCTGCCGGCTATGCCAAACAAAGCGCTGAAACCAAATATGCGGAAGTCGACCAACCCCTGTTTCCAGTAGCGGTAAGCGCCGGACAAGGCAGTAGGGATCGTCGCCGGCAAGGTCGTACCTAAAGCAATGGTCGCCGGCGAATTCAGGATCAAGCGCAACGCTGGTGTTGTCAAGATCGCACCGCCGACCCCAAGAGCACCGCTTAAGATACTGGTGAGAAACCCCACCAGAACCGCTCCACCGTAGTAGAGATAGGGGTTCATTCGTTCAGAATGGAGCGCACGCCTTCCAATGGGCCAGCCCAATCCACCCGTTTGCTATCCGCCGCAGTCAGTACACCATCAGTGACATAGTACGTAAAAATGCCGCAATCTTTGGCGGCCATGTCATCCGAGAGACTGTTGCCTACCATCAGGGTCTCATCCGGCGGACAACGAATCTGCTCAAGGATTTCCAGCCAGTACTCGGCGTAGGGCTTGGTAGCGTGCATATTCTCATAGCTCGTGATCAAGGCGAAGGGATACTGATCTACACCGCCCCAGCGCAATCGTTCCAAGATCGCTTCCCGGGGAAACAACGGATTCGTGGCAACCGCAACGGTATATCCCTTGGCGAAGAGCGCATCCAGCAAATCGGTTGCACCCTTTACCGGCGTAGTAAGGGGGGCAAGGCGCGGGAAAATATCCCGGTAAAACCGTTGGGTAAGCGGAAAAATTTCATCGTATTTCAACTCGGTTCTCGCCAGGAATACTTGCCAGAAAACGTCTTTGTTGAGTCTGCCGGGATGGGGTTGCATCATGGCACCGGTCGCTTCCATCAGCGCGGAGCCAAACTTTGCCGGTGGATAGTAGGGAGCGAACTCACGCGCCAACAGATTAAAATACTGGGGCATGAAGACATCAATCTCGTTCCCCAACAGGGTACCGTCGAGGTCGAAGAGAACCGCGTTCACGGTTCCTTTTTCTCTTTTTCCGGCGGGGTCTTCAAGTTGAACCAATCCGGCTTTGGAAGGAAGCCGGGCTTCACAATGATGGAGTCTGGAGAAGAGGAGACGTCTTCTTTAGGGGACGATTCATCGTCTTCGCTTTTTATCGGTGGCAATCCGGCTCGGTCACGCATCTCCTGCGGCATCATCGCGGTGATTTTCTGGTAGAGATCCATTACTTCCTGCTGCGTCAACTGCCGGTCACTCTCTCGGTCGATCATCCCCAATTCCTTGGCAGCCTTAACTAACAGAAATTGCCAGAAATCGCCATAGATTGCCGATTTATTTTGGAATTCCGCATAAAGATCATTGAATTCCCCAAAAAAATGGGAAAAATACTCTTTGAATTCATCCTGGTTGAACATGGCACGATTCCGTTTCTTACTCTATCACGAATCCCACGATCAGCGATTCAGGCGCTGGGATTGAGCACGTAGAGCCAGTAGCAGAGAAACCCAAGGTATGTCACCCAGAGCCACATCGGAATCAGCAGCCAGCTAGCCCACCGATTCAATCGGTAAAAAACTAGATAGGCGGCACCAATGGCCACCCAGAGTAGAACAATGACGATGAACCCGGCCAACGGTGAGCGAAGAGGGAAAAAAAGTACGTTCCAAAGGAAGGATAACAGGAGCAAGGCGCCAAGCAAAAGGAACGCGGTGTTCGCTTTCCGCATTCCCGGATCATCCCTCCGCGTCAAATACACGGAACAACCCAACAGCAGATAGAGAACGATCCAGGCAATTCCAAACAACCAGGTCGGAGGGGCAAAGGATGGTTTCACCAAAGTGGGGTACCAGGCATTCAGGTTCGCATTGGAGAAAAAGATCGCCCCAAAACCGACGATCAGGCAAAGTCCGATGCTGGAACCCAGCATTACGATGTCCATCCCTCGTTTGGGATTTTCTGTTTGTGACTTCTTTTTGTCCATCGTTTTCCTCTCGTGGCGTTGCTATCCGCTAGTTTGGCAGATTGATCGGACACGGGCAATATAGGCGGGTAAATTGAACTTTCGACCAGCACCGGCCATGCTCATCCACCGGATGGGGCCGAATACGGGTCTTTGGTTCCACGGGCGATCGTGCAGGCCACCAAGACTCCAAGCAATACCAGTGTATCCATTGGGATCGCGGCCATCCAGCAGGTAGCGATCATTGAAGCGGATGGCAATGCGGTGAGCTTCCTCCGGTTCCACCGTTCATTCCAGCAGCTTTTTTGCCCAATACATACGCAGATAGCCCGGCATTGTTCCCCGGCAAACCATTTCCGTTTGAGCCGCATTTCACAGGGGATCGCCGGTGAGGCCAAGGTGGGGGCGCCTTCCAGCAAGAAAAACAGGATTCCCACTTCCCGTAAGCGGGCTGCTTTCTGAGCCAGACCGCGAAGCAGAAAGCTGTATTGCCGAATCGTCGCCTCACCAAAAACAGGTAACAGCCAGAACACCGCCGCCAAGGGAACCCTTTGTCCCAGGGCATATTCCTGCGCAAAATGAAGAGCCCAATTGTCTGCAGGCGTTGATCCCGGCTCATCCAATATAGCACTGCTCCCGATTGAGGCGTTCCCTCATTCAGTGATCGCGCCAGCGTTTCATTCATGGCATCCCTCAAAGAAGAGACCCGTGAATTTACAACAGCCCGTTCCCGTCTGATAATAGAGAGGGTGCAAAGGCACCCAGGCAGTTGCCCAGGAAAGGGGGTAAATTTTCAACCTAGCGCCGGCGCTGGCAGGACCAGCGGACGAGGAAGAGGTGTATCGATGGCTTCGGCGGGTCACCTCTAGGGATCTCTCTCCATCCCTGAAGGCAAGGGGACAAAACATCCGAACAATCGGAAGGACAAAGCCCCGTCCAGGAGATTGTAGACAACTACCCAAAACAAGGAGAATCCTATCGTGTGTGGCATTGTAGGTTATGTCGGGTTTCGCCCCGTCCTGCCGGTGATATTGGACGGACTGAAAAAATTGGAGTATCGCGGCTATGACTCGGCCGGGATCGTTCTGTTCGGCCAAGATCTCAGCATTGTCAAGAAACAGGGGAAAATCGCCCGCTTGGAGCAGGAGTTGGCTGGTATGCAGTTGGAAGGACAAATGGGTATCGGCCATACTCGATGGGCCACCCATGGTGTCCCCAGTGATGAAAACGCACACCCTCATTTGGACTGTAGCGGCCGGTTAGCCCTGGTGCATAATGGTATCATCGAGAACTACCTGGAATTGAAGACGGACCTTTTGGAAAGTGGTCACCATTTCCGCTCCGAAACGGATACGGAAGTGATCGTACACTTGGTGGAGGAGAAGCTTAAAACTCGTCCCTCTCTGCTGGAAGCGGTGCTGGCCGCCGCAGCCGACTTGCACGGCTCGTTTGCACTCGCCATCGCCAGCCAACAATACCCCGGAAGGATCGTGGCCGTCCGACGGGAAAGTCCGTTGGTGCTTGGTTTGGGGCAGGGTGAGAATTTTCTGGCATCCGACATCCCGGCACTACTTCCCTATACCAAGGATATCGTCATCCTTTCCAACAACCAAGTCGCGGAGTTGACGCGGGAGGCAGTGCGCGTCTTTTCCATGGATGGCCAGGAATTGCAGCCGGAACCCGTGCGGATCGACTGGGATGCCCGCTTGGCCGAAAAGGGTGGTTTCGAGCATTTCATGCTAAAGGAGATCCACGAACAGCCACAGGTGATTAAGGACACGTTGGTCGGACACATCGACCTGGTCAACCAGCAGATCCTGCTACCAGAATTACCAGACGAAATCCTATCCAAGATCCGTCAGATTAGCATCACCGCCTGCGGTACCGCATTTCATGCTGGGATCTGCGGAAAAACGTGGATCGAGGAATGGGCTGGAGTGCCGGTGGAGGTGGAGATTGCCTCCGAATTCCGTTATCGCCAGCGCCCGTTCCTGCCGGATTCCCTGGCCGTGGTGATCAGCCAGTCCGGCGAAACGGCCGACACGTTGGCCGCTCTGCGACGTTTCAAGGAAATGGGCATGCCGGTGTTCGCCATCACCAACACTTTCGGTTCCTCGGTAACGCGAGAGTCGGACTGGGTGCTCACCACCAAGGCCGGTCCTGAAATCGCCGTCGCTTCCACAAAGGCCTACTCCACCCAGATTCTTTCACTGCTATTGCTGGCCTTGCGCTTGGCCCAAATCAAGGGAAGCCAACCACCGGAACGCTTGCAGGAGATCACCCGCGAGCTGCAGCGTCTGCCGCTGTTATGTGACCAGGTCTTGCAACTGGAAAGTCGCGTACAGGAATATGCGTATCGTCTGAGGACCTTAGACGATTATTTTATCCTTGGTCGAGGCTTGGATTATGCTACCTCCCTGGAAGGAGCTCTCAAACTCAAGGAAATCTCCTATGTGCACTGTGAAGCCTATGCCGCCGGTGAGCTGAAACATGGACCCTTGGCTTTAATCACGGCCGGCAAACAGGTTTGCTTGCTGGCCACCCAGAACGAGTTGCTGGCTAAGGTCGCTTCCAATTTAAAAGAAGTCAAAGCTCGCGGAGCGGAGGTGCTGGTCCTGGCCGGAACGAATGGTTCTGTCGGCTTAGAGGGCGATGAAATCTGGCAATTACCCGCGACGTTCGATCTATTTAGCCCTTTGTTGGCTATCATCCCCTTGCAACTTTTCGCGTATTATATGGCTAAGGAAAAAGGCTGTGATATCGATCAACCACGCAATTTGGCCAAGTCGGTCACGGTCGAATAGAGGAGGTCGCAATGAAAGCGTACGTGCTGATCAAAACGGAATTGGGCGGAGCCGGAGAGGTTGTAAAAGAGCTGGGCGATATCGGTGGGGTCAAAGAAGCGCACAGCATCACCGGTCCCTATGATGTCATTGCTGTGATCGAAGCACCCAATCCGGGAGAGATTGCCACGCTGGTGATGTCTCGTCTGCAGAAACTCGGCAAGGTGAAGGACACCATGACTTGCTTCGCCTTGGGCAGTTGACAGGTTAACGGATAACCCAAAGAAACAGCGCGACCACCCCTGGAACCAGTAAGTTGTCCAGCATGCGGGGACTGACTGCCTCTACCAAGGCTCCCAGTGCACCTGTAGCAAATGCTACCCAAATTGGTAGTGGAGTGTTTGTTGCAAGATAGCCTAGGAATACCCCCAGGGCACAAAAAAACCAACAGGCTAGGCTTCCCGTCAAAGTGCGAATCCCTGTCCATGGAAATTGGAATCGGATTCGACCCCAGTAGCGTCCCACAGCATCGGCCATTCCGTCTCCCAATGCCAAGGCGAATATTGCTGCTGTACCGATCGCTTTATCCTGCCAGAACAGCGCGGACAGGAGGGTGAGGCTAGCGGGAAACAGCACGGCGCCGTGGCTGCCGCCCTCCTTCCAAGCAAATGCAGCGGCTAGCCAGCGCATCAAAACCCATCGTTGCCGAGCCCAGTCAGCAATGAATAACCCTGCCGTGGCGGTGATCGGTAACACCACTGCCCAGCCATAGCTGGGCGCCTGCAACCACAGCCAGCCCCATAGTCCGGCAGCGATGTGCAGGCCATTGCGCGTCACCAGGGGGGACAAATGGAGCCAATGTCGGCCAACCAGGCTTAGCAACCAGACGCCGACCGCCAGTCCTGCGGAAAGGAAGAAAAAAGCGGCTCCGCTCATCGGAGGAACCCGGTATAATGAGCGTCATGGAAAGAATGTGGGCTCCCTGGCGGATGGAATATCTCATGCAAGATAGGGGCGGAGGATGTTTTCTCTGTCAAAACGCTGCGGAACAACGCGACCGGGAAAACGGAATCCTGTTCCGCGGTTCGTTCACCTTCGTGGTCCTGAATGCATTTCCCTACAATAGCGGCCATCTACTAGTGGCTCCCTACCGTCATCTACGAGATCCCCGCGCGCTTTCGGAAGAGGAGCAGGCAGATTTGTGGCGGGTTACTGCGCGATGCCTGCAGGGCCTAGAGGACAGCATGGGACCGCAAGGGTTCAACTTGGGAATCAATCTCGGGCAGGCAGCAGGTGCCGGATTGGAATCTCATTTGCATCTGCATATTATCCCTCGCTGGAATGGTGATACCAATTTCCTACCAGTACTAGGCGAGATAAAGGTGATTTCCGAGCACTTATTGACCACTTTTGATAAGCTACTCCCCTTTTTTGGCCAGTAAATCCGGTTCGAATAAGCGCCATCCGGTTTTTGCCCCCGCCATCCGTTGCGGATCGGCTCGGATCCATTCCATCGCTCGGTGAAAACCAACGCGGGGATTATCCACCTTAGGATCATAGAAGCCATCGAAACCGAAACACTCCAGCAGGTAATCCTTCAACGATTCCTCTAGCAGCTCTTGCAGCGGTGCTTGAATCTCCGTCACTTGTACTTCATATCCTAGTTCGCGTAACTGCTCTTTCGTTTGGTGATGGATGTACCCAGTGCAGAGATACACTACTGTGTCTTCCGGCGGGCAATGGAATGCTTCGAGTAGTTCCATCGCCAATTCCGCCGAACGCCGGATGTACATCTTTTCTACAAATAAAGGGAACTGAAACCATTTCGGTTCGATTTCCCGCCATAGAAATCCATCGCCATGCTTGTAGGCGCCAATCAACACCCCGCCCACAGGACAGCCGATGCCGGCATCGTCGATATCTACCCGGCAGTTGCGCGTTTGCACTAGCTGGCAACCTTCAGCGATTCGTTTCAAGGTAAGTTCATCCGTCGTCACCACCTTGAAGCACCCTTTATTGTTGCGATAGATCAATACATTGAACTTGGGTGATAACGGTGGACGGCCACGACCGCGGAAAACCATCCAGGGATCGCGGGTCGGGATTTCATCGAGAACTTGCCGCAGCAGGGTAATCAGATTCTGGGCCTGCTCCTCAGTTTGGATCTCCAAGCTCGGCGCCCCTTTCCTCGGGTAATAGGAAACTGAAACAGCTCCCCTTGCCTACTTCGCTTGCCACCTCCAGTTTGCTGCCGTGCCCTTCCACGATTTGGCGGGCAATGGCCAGCCCCAACCCGACACCTTCAGTTTGGCGGGAATGCGATACATCGACCTGGTAGAAACGCTCGAAAACTCGATGCAGCGATTCTGTTGGAATGCCCGGTCCTTGATCCTGAACCCCCAAGCGAATCTGGCTTTTGCTTTCCCGCCGGGCAAACAAAGTGACCGTCGTATTGCTCGGACTGTAGGCCAAGGCATTGGCAACCAGGTTCGCCATCACCTCATGAATTCGATCCGGATCGCCAAGAAGGAAAATTGGTTCAGGTGGAACCTCACTTGCCAAAACCAAGCCTTTTTGCTCAAAACCCAGTTGGAATTGCCGCAATAAGCTAGCGAATTCTTCCTGCAGCGAAAAAGACCGCGGTTCCATTCGAATCTGGCCGGATTCTAGCCGGGAAAGCTGCAAAACGTGGCTGACCGTTTTAGCGAGCCGACGTGCTTCTCCCAGGATTAGCTGCAGGGTTTCCTCTATTTGGTCCCCGGGGATTACTCCATCTAAAATCGCTTCCGTGTAACCGTCAATGGATGCCAACGGGGTTCGCAACTCGTGAGAGACATTCGCAATCAGGTCTCTTCGCATGATTTCCATCTGCTCCAAGTTAGCAGCCATGTAGTTTAGCGTGCTGGCCAGTTTACCGATCTCATCGTGGCTGACCGCCGGAAGGCGTGCCGTAAAATCGCCACGGGATAGCTTGAGAGCAATTTGCTTCATCTTTAGCAAGGGTGCCGAGATTCCGCGGGAAAGAAAAACAACGAGGATTAGAGCCACAACGGCGGCAGCCAGTCCGCCTAACAGCAAGGAGCTGGTGAGAGATAGCCCCACCAATAGTCCGCCAGGCAGTGCTTCTTGTGCAATCTGCACGGCTCCCACCAGTTTTCCGGCTACATAGACCGGCGAAGTCACTACCTCGATCCGTTGTCTCTGATCCAAAAAGATGGTTCCAATCGCCGTTCCCCCGATCAGGGCTTCGTCGATCTGGCTTTCATTGATGGGGATGTTTTCCGGAAGGAGGGATTGGACGCGTAAGTCACCGTTGGCATCGGTCAGAAATACTTTCACCTTGAATAGGCGCGCGATCTGCTCGAGCAGACCGCGTAATTCCGTCCAGTTTTGGGCATTGGGGATACTATCTGCTATGACGTTGGCAATCTCCGGCCCCCGCCTCAGAATGGAATAATTCCGCAAGAAGTCGTCCATCCGGGGTTGGATGATCGCCCGTTGTACCAGCAGAGTTACCAATAAAGTAATAAAAATGACGAGCAGAAAGCTGAAGGCCAATTTCCAGCGGATACTGATGTTATTGAACCAACGGGCCATGGGCTCAGTCTCGATTCATTCCAGGCAGGTGCTACCCCTGCGGATCAAACTTGTACCCTACATCCCGAACTGTTCTAATCCTGCGCGGATTGGAAGAGTCGTCCTCGATTTTTCGTCGAAGATTTCCTACATGAACATCCACAACACGGGGGTCGCCGACATAATCCGCTCCCCAAACATTGGCCAGTAATTGATCCCGCGTATAGACGCGTCCCGGACTCTTCATCAGGCAGGCCAGCAAGTCGAACTCCAAGGCGGTCAATGTGATTTCGTCCTCTCCTTTGAATGCCTGGCGCTTATCTGGAATTAGTTTCAAACCAGCATCACTCAGCTCCCGATCTCCGTTTCCCGTCGATAAGCGCGAGCGCCGCAACAATGCCTTGACCCTGGCCACCAATTCGCGCGGGGAAAATGGTTTGGTCACATAATCGTCTGCGCCAATCGAAAGCCCGATCACTTTGTCCGTCTCTTCGTCCTTGGCAGTCAACATCAGGATTGGAACTTGCGAGTCCTGCCGGATGCGGCGACAAACCTCCAGCCCATCCAACAGCGGCAGCATCAGGTCCAGTATCACCAAAGACGGCCGTAAGCGCGTGAAAGCTTTTAGCCCTTCTTCCCCGTCTGCTGCACTAGCCACGACGTACCCTTCTCGTTCCAAATACAACCGCAAGAGGTCTACGATCTTTCGCTCATCTTCTACCAGCAGGATCTTCGGTTTTTCCATAAGGTCATTATAACCACCAAAAACGAAGAAGAGGATAAGAAACCATGAAGAAGAGGTGTTAAATTCATCTCTTCTTCATGGAACAGAGGTCCAGATACCCTATTTCTTCTTGGTCGGTGTTTTCTTCGCCGTCGCTTTTGCAGGCGCCTTCTTGGCTCCACAAGGCATGATCCAGTACTCCTTTCCTAGTTTGTTCCAGCGTATAGTGGCGGTACACACTCCGTCAAATTCAACCAACTTTCCAGCCATCATATTTTCCCGGATTTCCGGTCCAGTGAAAATCCAGTTGCGATAAAAAGACAGTAAGGATAATGCTCTCATAATTTCTGTTTCAGCCGTTTTGTCGCCACGAGGACGCTGTCACTTTGGAAGGGTACCAGTATGGTTGTCGCCGTTCGGTTGCCTATGAAGGTTCTGTCTGGACCCTTTGTTACAGTTCTTCCACTGCCACCACATGAAAAGTAAATAGACGGTCGTTGGCACTGGTTTTCCACTGGATCGAAAGGGGTGCGGCGAATGAAGGCTGCAGGATCCCTTCTTCCACCGCCAGGCGGGCATGAGCGTCCCCCATCAAAGATGGGTTCGCCAACACAGTCAAGCGCAGCGGACGGGCGGCAAAGATCAGCCGTTTGATAGCCAAACTGAAATCCTGCAGGCGTAATGCCAGTTCGTTTTTTTCTTCCTGCAAGAGGCAGGGGCGAACGTTAACTACAGCGATGTTTTCCCGCAACGGTCCCACGATCTTGACATTGGCCAGTTCTGTATTTTTTTCTTTCTGGCGGAGAAAGGCCAGCAGGGTTTCGTTGGCGAAACAAACGGCTCGCCCGTGAAAGAATGGTGCTGCCAAGGGCTTCAACAGGTGCTTGGCTTGGCAGCCTTCCCGCCGGTTGTTCTCTCCAATCGGTTGAACGCAAATTCCAGCGGCATTAGCCAGCGCTCGGATTTCATTCTTTTCCAGATGAAAGAGGGGCGCGAACACTCCGGCCACCAATGGCTGTCCCCGCTGGCCCCAACTGTCTGCTTGGTTGGCGCCGGTCAAGATCAGGGCATCCGGGTTCTGCGATCGCAGTAGACCCAGCTTCGCCTGTCGCGTACAGCGATTACAGGCCGGACCGTGACGCAAGATCTTTTCCAGGCGATCCTGCCCGGCCAAGATTTCCAGTTCTACTCCAAGGCATTGGGCAAACGCGAATGCTTTTTCTTTTTGACCTGGGTAGGTGTAGGGGCCCCAGCAAATGTGTACAGCCCGCAAACGGGGTAAATCAACCACCTGACGGGCCAGCCAAAGAACTACCGAACTATCCAGGCCGCCACTGAATGCCACAACAACCGGTTTTCCGGCTGGCGCGGCTTGAATCAGGTTCTGGGCGAGATTGTGGTGTTGCGGCTCTAGGACGGTTTGTTCTCTTGCGTGCGCCGCCGGGTCAGGACTTTATTCACCATTTCCTGCAGTTGCTTCAAAGTGAAGGGCTTGGCCAAATAGTCCGGCGAAGCGTGCACTGCCGCATAAATCTGATCGGCGTAGGAATCTTTCACGGTGATCATAATTACCGGTGTGGCCATCAGCAGCGGGTCTCGCCTCATCTCGTCGAGAAAGGCATAGCCATCCATTTCCGGCATCACATAGTCCAACAAGATCAGATCGGGGTTTTCTTTGCGAGCCACTTCCAAGCCTTCCCGACCGTCATAAGCAGGTATCATGGTGTAGCCTAGGCCGCCTAAAAAATCGCTTAACAATTTCACGATATCCGGCTCATCGTCTATGATGAGAATACTTTCACTACGCTTTTCTTCCATGGCTACCCTCCTATTAGTGCTTCCTAATCTCCCTTTAGTTTCTGGCATCTACAGTGTAACACAACCAACACACCTGTTGTTACCACTTCTGTCATCAGGTAACGAGGTATTGTACCGCGAAAAAGGCTCATGCGCATACTATTCTCAAGTTTTTCATTTGTCCCGATCCATGGGTTTGTTCGAACTGGGCAACCTCTACATATCAATGATGGGAGAAATTGATTCCGTGGTGCGTGAAGCCAACAGGATGCGGCGCTGAATCATCTTCCCTTTTCGCACAGTGAGCCGGTTATCGGATTTGGCGTGACCCTCAGCTTGCTGCAATATTGATCGGGCATCTCGTTCTCTTCCAAGCGGATGAAAACAACATGCTGGGCTGGATCCGACTGTCGAAACGGCAAAAGCGGCAACGGTTGAAAAGATGTTGGAGCCGACGGGGAGATTCGAACTCTCGACCAGCTGATTACAAATCAGCCGCTCTACCACTGAGCTACGTCGGCTCGCTTCTGGAGCAAATAGGATAACATATTTTTATTAAATGCAGGGTGGACCAACCCTTCCCAGGCGCAAGCGTGGAATCATGGGCTTTCGGCTTCATTGAGGGAGCGGTCGCTGGCTAAGGCAAGTTTGAGCCGTATGCTTATTATGGAGAATGCAAAACAAAAGGCGAGAAATCAAGCATGGCCCGAAAAAACTGGAAAAGATGAGGATCCTTCGATGAAGAAAACGGTCCCGTTGTGGACAATCATTTTGGCATTTATTCTTTTCTCCTGTTCACAGTCTTATTCGGCTACAGCAGACACGGACAATAGGAGGGGCACAGTGGAAGAGGAGATTTGGGCATTGGAAGAGGCGTACTTCGCAAACCTCTATCAGGCAAATTACGAGGAGGTACTTGCCCTCGTGCATCGTCAATTCCTGGGGTGGCCGGGCGCCGTGCCGCAACCGATTGACAGAGAAGAAAGTGCTCGTTTCATGAAGCAATTAGTCCCCCAGCCCACTTCGTGCACTTTAAAGATTGAACGAGCCGGGATTCGGTTGCTGGGAGAGATCGCACTGACTCAATACAACATTTGCGTCAATTACAATAGCACCGCTGGTGTGACGAAAACACAATCATCGCGGATCACCCATACCTGGGTGAAAGAGGAGGCTGGCTGGAAATTGCTGGGGGGCATGAGCTATGACCAATGAGCCGATTTGAAAAAACCGATCGGAGAAGGTTTGGTCAGCATTCCGTCCCACGCCCTTTTTTGGCGTTTCTGGGGCCTCTAAGGTTTTAGGCCGTATGACCAAAATCCCCAGATCGCCGGTTCAAGCTACGCCTTGCAGATCGTAAGCGTGCATTTTCCTTCCGATATGTGGTCTAATATGGAAAAGGAACGCATGGCAGATGCTTCCAAAGAAAAGAAAGGAAAGGAGGTGGTATTAAGATGCAGATGATCATCAATGTGATTCTTTCCGCCGTAGTAGCCGTATATTTCCTCTTTATCGCATTTGGCATCTCGACCGGAACTTGGATTTTTTGGGTTCTCGGAATTGCCGCAGCACTCGCCCTCGTCCTGAGCTTCTTCCCGTCAGGTAAAAAGTAGTTATTTTCTTCTTGTACGAAAAAGCCACTGTCTCTGCCGACAGTGGCTTTCTTTTTCTTCTAAAGACCCCTTGGGAACGCTCCGCGCTTTTCTTCCAGCTTCCGATCCAGGTGGTACAATCGCTGCACACCGTTTTCCAGTTTGTAGTAGTGCACCAGATACCCGCCCACCAGGACCAACAATAACCCGGCCAGCAAGGCGGAAGCCAGGCTTGGTAGGAAGATCAAGAAAGCAATCGCTACGAGCGCGAACAATGCAAAGAACAAGGTGATCAAAAGATGAATCAGCCGCTCATGCTGCAGGAAAGCCAACTGGGTGCGGTGAAACGCCAGCAGTGAAGCCCAGTCCGTGCCGGGATTGTCTTCCTCCAGGCATCGGCGGATGTAGGCTTCATGTTCGTGCAAATAGCGATCCACCTTCCTACTCTGACATTGAAGCTGCCTATCGGCAAGAAAATGGAAACATTGTGGGATGGGGTTGTACGCCGGATCGCCATCAATGAGGCCGCAAACTGCCCATCCGGTCGTCTGATTGAATAGGACAAGGATGGCCGCTCCATCGAACCAGACTTGGATCCCTCCATCGCGCTGATTGTGACGTCCGGCCATGGGATCGTCGGCCCGATTTGGGTACGCGGTGGAATCCCGGTAGAATTCGCCGACGGCCATCTCTATGCGGTTCGTAACCGAGTAACGCTCTGTGGGTGCGGAAAATCCAAGAATGGATCCTTCTGCAACGGCAACCACATCCATCGGTAATGAATTGGGGAGAGAGGGTCTAGCCGCTTTTCCGTTTGTTGCCGCATCCCCCATCATCAATCTTCTGTGATTCTCCGGTCCCATCCGTTTCTGGGATGAAAACCTTCGGCCTTAGGTTTAAGAAGGAAAGGATCACCTGGGTCAGTTCATCCATCAAATACGATGCCCACTCTGTGGTTGCGCTTTCTATATTCCATCGATCTTATGCTATTTCACTAGTAGATGGTGACTCTCGTGCAGCATCCAGATTTCATACCAGATCTGCGTGGTGATAGAAATGAGTTCATTGGCGGAAGGCAAGTTCTCGCTCCTGATGGAGCAGCGACAGTCCAAGCAACAACAGAGAATGGTCTGCCGCTTTCCAGCCTTTGCGCGGGTTCAGTTGCACTGCCTTCAGGAAGAGACATTCGCAATCCGCTAGGCCCTCTCGTTTCAGCTTCTCTTTCAACCTGCCAGTCAATGGAAACCTCTTCCCCTCCTGCAAGAGGGTTGCTGATGTTGGATCCATGCTTTCCTGCCGGCACCTCTATCATAGTAGGTCATTTGTGGTGTCGCCTTGCAGTATAGGACAATCGCCAATCCACGTGCATTAAAGAGCCCAACGATTCTTTTGCGGACATGAGCGTTTTACAATGGGTTTCCATTAGTTTGGAAGGAATTGCGATCTTGCTTGGCGCAGGCATCGCTCTCGGCAAAGGCAAGGCTTCCAGCGGGAGCATTGTGCTGACCTTCACCATTTTTGTCTTTTAGATCCGGCTCGGTTGATATCGCTCCCCTTAGACCCCTTTGGCTCAC